>JACQAF010000249.1 GCA_016195145.1 Rhodospirillales bacterium | reverse complement strand
GATGGAACCGCTCGGCCTCGTCGAGGTGAGCCGTACCGGCGTGGTGGCGATCTCGCGCGGCGACCGCCCGATATGAAGGCGGCCCGCTTCTTCGGGTCAATGGCGCTGCTGCTGGCCGTAGGGGCGGCGCCGGCCGCGGCCGAGTTTTTCCCGGGCCCGCCGGGGGTCGCGGTCGATCTGCCGACCCGACCGGGGGTGACGCAACGCTACGCCCTGTTCGCGCCCGACGAGCCGCCGCGCGCAACCGTGGTGCTGTTCGTCGGCGGGCAGGGCGCGGTCAATGTTCCCGATCGCACCGGGCCGACCTGGCAACAACGCGGAAATTTCCTGTCGCGATCGCGCGAGCTTTTCCGCCGGCGCGGCCTGATGGTCGCCGTCGTCGATGCGCCCTCGGATCGTCGCGACGGTCTCGGCGATTTTCGCGCCAGCGCCGAGCACGCCGAGGATATGGCCGCCGTGATCGCCGATCTGCGCCGCCGGACGTCGGGCGCGCCGGTCTGGCTTGTCGGCACCAGCCGCGGCACCATCTCGGCCGCCAACGTTGCGGCGCGGCTTCAGGGGGCGAAAGCGGCGAATGGGCTGGTGCTTACGTCCTCGGTAACGCGGCCGCCGAGCGCCAGACGGGCCCCGTCATACCAGACCGTTTACGATACGGACCTGGCGGCGATCGGCATCCCGACTCTTGTCGTTTATCATCGCACCGATGGCTGCTATGTGACCCCGTCGGCCGATGCGCCCGCGCTGGTCGCCAAGATGACAAAGGCGCCGAAAACAGAACTGCTCGGGTTCGAGGGCGGCGATCCGCCGCTTTCGGATCCTTGCGAGGCGCTTGCCGCCCATGGCTTTCTCGGCATCGAGGAGCGGGTGGTAAACGCCATTGTCGACTGGATTCTGACTTTCCGAGCTTGACGGGCCATTGACGAATTTACGAACGCAACGGAGAACGAAAATGCGGGTTTACTATGATCGCGACGCAGATGCGAACCTGATCAAGGGCAAGAAAGTGGCCGTAATCGGTTATGGCAGCCAGGGCCATGCCCACGCCCTCAACATGCGCGATAGCGGCGTCAAGGATGTCGTCATCGCGCTCAAGGCCGGCTCGCCCTCGGCGAAAAAGGCCAAGGACGCCAAATTCAAGGTGATGACCCCGGCCGAGGCGGCGAAATGGGCCGATGTGATGATGGTCGTCACGCCCGACGAGCATCAGGCGGCGCTATGGAAGAACGACCTCAAAGACAACATGAAAAAAGGGGCGGCGATCGCCTTCGCCCACGGCTTCAACATTCATTTCAGCCTGGTCGAGCCGCGCCCCGACCTCGACGTGTTCATGATCGCGCCCAAGGGTCCCGGACACACGGTGCGTTCGGAATACCAGCGCGGCGGCGGCGTGCCGTGCTTGGTCGCGGTGGCGCAGAACGCCAGCGGCAACGCGCTCGAAATCGCGCTGTCCTACGCCTCGGCGATCGGCGGCGGCCGGGCCGGCGTGATCGAGACGACGTTCAAGGAAGAGTGCGAAACCGATCTGTTCGGCGAACAGAGCGTGCTGTGCGGCGGCCTGTGCTCGCTGATCATGGCCGGCTACGAGACGCTGGTCGAAGCTGGCTACGCGCCGGAGATGGCGTATTTCGAATGCCTGCACGAGGTCAAGTTGATCGTCGATCTCATCTACGAGGGCGGCATGGCCAACATGCGCTACTCGATCTCCAACACCGCCGAATATGGCGACTACACGCGCGGGCCGCGCATCGTCAACGCAGCCGTGAAGGCGGAAATGAAGAAGATACTCGACGAAATCCAGTCCGGCCGCTTCGCCAGGGAATGGGTGCTCGAGAACAACGCCGGCCAGGCGAGCTTCAAGGCGATGCGCCGGCGCGCCGCCGAACACGACATCGAGAAGGTGGGCGCGAAGCTGCGCGGCATGATGCCGTGGATCGCCAAGAACAAGCTCGTCGATAAGGCGAAAAACTGATTTATAACAATATATTATGACTAAATCCCCGGCGCCGGGCGCGGTGCCGGGGCGGAATCCGGCCCCGGCGGGGGGCAATAAAACCGTTGAAGCGGGGCCGCAAAAGGGCATAAATATAAATAGTTAACCATTGCCGCTTAATGTGTTAAGCGACAAGGGGCACGGCGCGTAGGATTTTGCGCTGCAATAACGGGAGGGACAGGGTGTCTGTCTCGATGGCGAAACGAAGGGTCGGGTCGGCGGCGTTCCGCAAGGGAATCGTCGTGCAGCGGCCTGCGTTCGCCGTTTCGCCGGCGCGTCTGTCTATTCGGTCGGATCTTCGGGCACTGCGACTTAGCGGCCCCTGGGCCTAGCCGGCGTCGTCTCTTCCTCGCGGAAAGGCGGCGCGGTCGTCCAGGGTGATCGATTGAAACCCAGACCCGTTATCCTTCCGCAAGGGAACAAAGTTATGACGAGCCAAACCGACACCGCGACCGACAAGAACCGAGTCATCATCTTCGACACGACGCTGCGCGACGGCGAGCAATCGCCTGGCTGCTCGATGAATCTCGACGAGAAGCTGCGCGTCGCCAAGGCGCTCGAGGACATGGGCGTCGACGTGATCGAGGCCGGCTTTCCGATCGCCTCCAACGGCGACTTCGAGGCCGTCCGCGAAGTCGCCTGCACGATTCGCAACTCGACCGTTTGCGGCCTGGCGCGCGCCGCCCGCAAGGACATCGACCGGGCGTGGGAAGCGCTCAAGGATGCCGCGCAGCCGCGTATCCATTCTTTCCTCTCGACCAGCCCGCTGCATATGAAATTCAAGCTCCAGATGGAGCCCAAGGACGTGCATCAGGCGGTGATCGATTCGGTGTCGCATGCGCGCAATCTCTGCCCCGACGTCGAGTGGAGCCCGGAGGACGGCAGCCGCACCGAGCATGATTTCCTCTGCCGCTGCGTCGAAAGCGCGATCAAGGCCGGGGCGCGGACGATCAATATTCCCGACACGGTCGGCTATGCGGTGCCCGATGAATTCGCGGCCCTCATCGCCATGCTGTTCAACCGCGTGCCCAACATCGACAAGGCGACGATATCGGTCCATTGCCATAACGATCTGGGCCTCGGCGTCGCCAATTCGCTGGCCGCGGTCCAGGCCGGGGCGCGCCAGATCGAATGCACGATCAACGGCATCGGCGAGCGCGCCGGCAACGCCGCGTTGGAGGAGATCGTCATGGCGCTGCGCACGCGCCACGACCGCATGCCGTACACAACCGGGGTGAAGAGCGAGCACATCATGAAGGTGTCGCGCCTCATCTCGGCGATCACCGGCTTTTCGGTCCAGCCGAACAAGGCGATCGTCGGCGCCAACGCCTTCGCCCACGAATCCGGCATCCATCAGGACGGGGTTCTCAAGAACGCCGCGACCTACGAGATCATGACGCCGGAATCGGTCGGTCTCCACCGGTCGACGCTGGTGATGGGCAAGCATTCGGGCCGCCATGCCTTCAGGGAGAAGCTGAAGGAGCTGGGCTTCGCCCTCGGCGATAACGCGGTCGAAGACGCCTTCAAGCGGTTCAAGGATCTCGCCGACCGCAAGAAGGACGTGTACGACGAGGACATCATCGCCCTGGTCGACGACGAGGCGCGCGCCAACGATCGCATCAAGTTCGTCTCGTTGCAGGTCGTCGCCGGCTCGAAAGGGCCGCAGCTGGCCGATCTCGAGCTCGAAATCGACGGCCAGGTGCGCGACATTCAGGCCCGCGGTAACGGTCCGGTGGACGCCACCTTCAACGCGATCAAGAAGCTGGTCCCGAATGCCGCCCGGCTGCAGCTCTATCAGGTGCATGCGGTGACCGCCGGCACCGACGCGCAGGCCGAGGTGACCGTGCGACTCGAGGAGAATGGCAAAACGGTCAACGGCCAGGGGGCGGATGCCGACACGCTGGTCGCGTCGGCCCGGGCCTATGTGAACGCGCTCAACAAGCTCATGGTGAAGCGCGCAAAAACGGCGCCGCCGGAAACATCGGCAAGGGGGGCGATCTCGGCTTAATTTCGCCCGGGTTTCGGTCTATAGCAAACCGATGCGACAGGTCTCCGATGAGGGGGCCGGCGCCGGACACGGGCGCTAAACGACAGGCGGCGGCGTTAGAAGTGACCCAATCAGGGGCTTCGCGCCGTCGCCACTATAACGAGGTATAAAAACCGTCGATGTTCTCACGTATCCTAGGCATGTTATCCGCCGACATGGCGATCGATCTCGGAACCGCGAACACGCTGGTCTACGTCAAGGGACGCGGCATCGTTCTCAACGAGCCGTCGGTCGTGGCGATCGCCGAGACCAAGGGCAAGAAACAGGTTTTGGCGGTCGGCGACGAGGCCAAGCTGATGCTTGGCCGCACGCCCGGCAACATCACCGCGATCCGCCCCTTGCGCGACGGCGTCATCGCCGATTTCGAGGTCGCCGAGGAGATGATCAAACACTTTATCCGCAAGGTGCATAACCGGCGCAGCTTCGCCTCGCCGCAGGTCATCGTCTGCGTTCCTTCGGGCTCGACCGCAGTCGAGCGTCGCGCCATCCAGGAATCGGCCGAAAGCGCAGGTGCGCGCCGCGTGTACCTGATCGAGGAACCGATGGCCGCGGCGATCGGCGCCGGCCTGCCGGTCACCGAACCGACGGGTTCGATGGTCGTCGATATCGGCGGCGGCACGACCGAGGTCGCTGTCCTGTCGCTGGGCGGCATCGTCTATTCGAAGTCGGTGCGCGTCGGCGGCGACAAGATGGACGAAGCGATCATCGGCTATATCCGCCGCAACCATAACCTTCTGGTCGGCGAATCGTCGTCCGAACGGATCAAAAAAGAGATCGGCTCCGCCTGCCCGCCCGACGACGGCGAGGGGCGGATGATGGAAATCAAGGGGCGCGACCTGATGAACGGCGT
>JACQAF010000248.1 GCA_016195145.1 Rhodospirillales bacterium | reverse complement strand
CGGCCTGCCCGCGCGCATCCGTAGTGGCCGACGCCGCCAATGTCACGAAATTCCGCGACGGGCCGGGGCGCGACCTGACCGACGTGCTGGTCGAGGGCGAGTTCGTCGATCTCCTCGTCCAGTGCAAATACGGCAAGAACGTCGTCAACATCGACCTGCAAGTGGCGGTCGCCGGCGTGCGGGGACCGGCCAACCGGTCGCGTGCCGCGGAGTTCGAGTATTTCGTCGCCATCGCCGATCCGGCCCGCAATATCGTCGCCAAGGAGCTGTTTAAGGCCCGCTTCCAGTTCGCCGACAATGACCCTCGCGTGGTGCAGCTCGAGGAGCTGGAGCCGCGCATCCCCCTCGCCGATGTTTTCAAGGCGCCCGACTATGAAATCTTCATCGGCTTCCAGTTGACCGAGGCCGAACTCGCCTGGAATCGCGCGCGGCGCAAAAACTGAGCCCCGACGTGGCATCCCGATTCGCGACGCTGCCGGTGCGAGGGATTAGTTTCCGCTAATCTTCGTATTTAACCGCTGCATCCGACCTATGCATCTTTTGCATCTTTTGCCGGCGCGTTGCGGTTGACTTCCGGTTGGCGGCGCGTATGGTTGCGGTTGCCTGGCGACAGGCAATCCCTTGCGGGAGAGACCAGCCCCGGCCGCTAAGGCTCGGGCGCTGGAGCCGAAGGAGCAACCGCCCCGGAAACTCTCAGGCAAAAGGACCGCAAGGGAAGCAAGCTCTGGAAAGCAGGTGCGGGGATGCCGGGCCTCTGGTTCGGCCGCCGCATCTCACCGAAGATGTAAGTCGCGCGGCGCGGGCCCGGATCGGCCAGACGCTTAGCGCGGCGAATCTTTCAGGTCCAAGGACAGAGGGGGCGCAGGACGGCGGCATCGGCCGCGGCCCAGCGTCGTGACCCGCTTTCCGGAGGACCGCCGGTGACCGCAGATTCCGCTTCCGATGTTTTGCTACGCACGCCGCTTCATAATCTTCATCGCGAGTTCGGCGCCAAGATCGTGCCGTTCGCCGGCTACGAGATGCCGGTCCAGTATCCCGCCGGAATCATCGCCGAGCATCAGCATGCGCGCGCCGCGGCGGGGCTGTTCGACGTTTCGCATATGGGGCAGGTGCGGCTCGACGGGCCGGCCGCCGCCAGGGCGCTGGAAACGCTGGTCCCTGGCGATATCGAGGGCCTGCCGCAGGGCCATACCCGCTACACGCTGTTCACCAACGAGGCTGGCGGCATTCTCGACGACCTGATGGTGACCAATAACGGCGACCATCTGTTCCTCGTCGTCAACGCGGCGTGCAAGGCCGCCGACATCGCCCATCTCAAGGCCGGCATCGGCGCGCGAATCAAAGTGACCGAGCTTGCCGACCGGGCGCTGCTCGCCCTTCAGGGGCCGCAGGCGGCGGCCGTGGTGGCGCGGCTCGCACCCGAAACCGCGCGCATGAAGTTCATGACTTTCGGCCGGGTTCGGCTCGGCGGGATCGAATGCTGGCTCACCCGTTCTGGCTATACGGGCGAGGACGGGTTCGAGATTTCGGTTCCCGCTGCGTCGGCGGAAAGACTCGCGCGGCTGCTGCTGGCCGAGGCGGAGGTGAAGCCGGTCGGCCTGGGTGCCCGCGATTCGCTGCGCCTTGAAGCGGGGCTGTGCCTGTACGGCCACGATATCGATACGACGACGACGCCGGTCGAAGCGAATCTGAACTGGGCGATCGGCAAGCGCCGCCGCGCGGGCGGCGGCTTTCCCGGCGCGACGAAAATCCTCAACCAGCTAACCGAAGGTGCGCCGCGTTTGCGCGTCGGCATCCTGCCCGAGGGGCGTGCGCCAGCGCGCGAGCATACGCAAGTGACCGACGCCGCCGGCAAGCCGGTGGGCGAGATCACCAGCGGCGGCTACGGGCCGACGGTCGGCGGGCCGGTCGCCATGGGATATGTCGCCCGCGCGGCGGCGGCCGAGGGCGCGACGGTCAACCTCGTCGTGCGCGGCGTGCCGCGGCCGGCGCGTATCGCCAAGCTGCCTTTCGTTCCGCATCGTTATCACCGCGGCTGACACATACCGGGAGAGTTCTGGATGAGCGAGATGAAATTCACCAACGAACACGAATGGATCCGTATCGAAGGCGATATCGGCACGATCGGCATCACCGATTACGCCCAGTCGCAGCTCGGCGACGTGGTCTATGTCGAATTGCCGGCGGTCGGCAAGAAGGTGACCAAGGGCGGCGACGCCGCGGTCGTCGAATCGGTCAAGGCGGCGAGCGAGGTTTACGCCCCGCTCGCCGGCGAGGTGACGGCGATCAACGATCATCTCACCGGCAATCCGGGGCTGGTCAATTCCGCGCCCACCGGCGACGGCTGGTTCTTCAAGCTCAAGATCGCCGACAAGGGCGAGCTGGCCGGACTGATGGACGAGGGGGCGTACAAGAAATTCATCGAGGGGTTATCCTGATGTCGAATCTGATGCGCTATCTGCCGCATACCGAAGCCGATCGGCGGACGATGCTGGCGACGATCGGCGTTTCGTCGATCGACGATCTCTATCGCGACGTGCCGCCATCGGCGCGCCTTACGCGCCCGGTCGATTTGCCGCACCATATGAGCGAGCTTGAGGTCGAGCGCACCGTCTCGCGCCTCGCCGCCAAAAACCGCCCGGCGGGCTCGATGGCCTCGTTCCTCGGCGCCGGCGCCTATCGCCACCATGTTCCGGCGGCGGTCGATCACCTGATCCAGCGCGGCGAGTTCCTCACCTCGTACACCCCCTATCAGCCCGAAGTGTCGCAGGGCACGCTCCAGTATCTCTTTGAATTCCAGACCCAGGTGGCGCTGATCACCGGCATGGATGTCGCCAACGCCTCGATGTACGACGGCGCGACGTCGTGCGCCGAGGCGGTGATGATGGCCAATCGCGTCACCCGGCGCGGCAAGGCGGTCCTCTCGGGCGGTCTTCATCCCCATTATCGCGAGGTGGTCGAAACCTACGCCCGGTGGAGCGGTTTTTCGGCCAAATCGGCGACACCCGACCCGCGCGGCGAGGAGGACATCGCGGCGCTGATCGATGGCGAAACGTCGTGCGTCGTCGTGCAGAACCCGTCGGTGTTCGGTCATGTCCGCGACCTCACGCCGCTCGCCGCTGCCTGCCAGAAAGCGGGCGCGCTGCTGGTTGTCGCGGTGACGGAAGTGGTTTCGCTCGGCCTGATCGCGCCGCCGGGGGAGATGGGCGCCGATATCGTCGTCGCCGAGGGGCAGTCGATCGGCAACGCGCTCGGTTTCGGCGGGCCCTATGTCGGCCTGTTCGCGACGCGCGAGAGATATGTGCGCCACATGCCGGGGCGGCTGGTCGGCGAGACGGCCGACGTCGATGGCCGGCGCGGTTGGGTGCTCACCCTCTCGACTCGCGAGCAGCATATCCGCCGCGAGAAGGCGACCTCCAACATCTGCACCAATTCGGGGTTGTGCGCGCTCGCCTTCACCATTCACATGGCGCTGCTGGGCGATGCGGGCTTTATCCGGCTAGCCGAGATCAACCATGCCCGCGCCTCGGCGCTGGCCGGCAAACTGGCGACGGTAAAGGGCGTCGAGGTGCTGAACGACGCCTTCTTCAACGAATTCACCCTGCGGCTGCCGAAACCGGCGGCGGGCATCGTCGATCACCTGGTTGACAAGGACGTGCTTGCCGGCGTGCCGGGCGGCCGCCTGTGGCCCGATCGGCCGGAGCTGGCCGATCTGCTGCTGGTCGCCGCAACCGAAACCAACGACGAAGAAGACATCGACCGCTTCGTCCGCACGCTTGCCGAGGTGCTATAATGGACAAGTCGCAAGGACGCATCGGGCGACCGGAAGCGGCGGCCGCTTTGCCGCCGGTGGAAACCGCATCGGGCCACCGCGGCCTGCAGATGGAAGAACCCCTGCTATTCGAACAGGGCGTGCCGGGGCGCAGCGGCGTCGACCTGCCGCCGGCGCCGGCGGCGGCCATGAAGATCGGCCCTCTCCGTCGCAAGGGGCCGATCGGCCTGCCCGGGTTGTCGGAGCCGCAGATAATCCGCCATTTCACCCGCCTGTCGCAGAAGAATTATGCGATCGACGCCGGGCTCTATCCGCTCGGCTCGTGCACGATGAAGCACAACCCGCGGCTTAACGAGAAAATGGCGCGACTGCCCGGCTTCGCCGATCTCCACCCCCTGCAGCCGATCAAGACGGTTCAGGGCGCGCTGGAGCTGATCGATACGCTCGCCCACTGGCTGAAGACGCTGACCGGCATGCCGGCGGTGGCGATGTCGCCGGCGGCGGGGGCGCATGGCGAGTTCTGCGGCATGGTTGCGATCCGCGCCGCGCTCGAGGCGCGCGGCGAGGGAGCGCGCCGGCGTCGCGTGCTGGTCCCTGAATCGGCGCATGGCACCAACCCGGCGACGGCGGCGGCCTGCGGCTTCGAAGTCGACTCGATCCCGGCCGACGCGCGCGGCCGGGTCGATCTCGCCGCGTTCAAGGCGAAGCTCGGTCCCGATGTGGCCGCGATCATGCTTACCAACCCCAATACCTGCGGCCTGTTCGAGAACGACATTATCGCCATCGCCAAGGCGATCCACGATGTCGGCGGCTTTTTCTACTGCGACGGGGCGAATTTCAACGCCATCGTCGGGCGGGTGCGGCCGGCCGATCTCGGCATCGATGCGATGCACATCAACCTGCACAAGACGTTCTCGACCCCGCATGGCGGCGGCGGGCCGGGCTCGGGCCCGGTCGCGCTGTCCAAGGACCTGGCGCCCTTCGCGCCGCTGCCCTATGTCGTCCACGGCCCGGAGGGCTTCCGCCTCGCCGAGACGACCGAGGCCGGCGCGCAGCCGTTCGGGCGTCTCAAGAGCTTCCACGGCCAGATGGGCATGTTCGTGCGGGCGCTGACCTACATGATGAGCCACGGCGCCGACGGCATGCGCCAGGCCTCGGAGGATGCGGTGCTCAACGCCAACTACGTGCTGGCGCGGCTCAAGGACGTGATGACCCCGTCCTTCGCCGGCCCGTGCATGCACGAGGCGCTGTTCGACGACCGCTTCCTCAAGGACACCGGCGTGTCGACCCTCGATTTCGCCAAGGCGATGATCGACGAGGGCTTCCACCCGATGACCATGTATTTCCCGCTGGTCGTCCACGGGGCGCTGCTGATCGAGCCGACCGAGTCGGAAAGCCGCGGCGCGATGGAGATGTTCATCGGTTCGTTGCGCGCGCTGGTCGAGCGCGCCAAGCGCGGCGAGAAGGAATTCTTCCATGCCGCGCCCCGCCTGACCCCGCGCCGCCGCCTCGACGAGACGCGCGCCGCGCGTCAGCCTGTCCTGCGCT
>JACQAF010000269.1 GCA_016195145.1 Rhodospirillales bacterium | reverse complement strand
TGGGCGATTCCCTCGGCGATCGCGTGGCGCTGATCATGGCGAAAAAAAACGGCCAGTACATCGCCGGCGCGCTCAACCTCGTCGGCGCCGATACGCTATACGGCCGCAACTGGGGCTGTCACGGCGACTTCCCCTTCCTCCATTTCGAGATGTGCTATTACCGCGCCATCGACTTCGCCATCGCGCGCGGGCTCGCCCGCGTCGAGGCGGGTGCCCAGGGCGAACACAAGATCCAGCGCGGCTACCTGCCGCAATCGACCCGGAGCGCGCACTGGATCGCCGATCCCGCGTTCCGCGACGCCGTCGGCCATTTCCTCAAGCGCGAGGGCGAGCTGATCGACCGCGAGATGGCGGCACTTGCCGACTATTCGCCGTTTCGCCATGGCGGCAGTTGATGCCATCTGGCGGGGGGCGTAGATTTAGAATTCTTAACGTAACGGAGAACGCCGACATGGCGAATCGGCATGGACGGAGCGCACTAGCCGCCGCGCTGCTGATCGGGGCGGTTCTGTGGACCGGCGCCGCGCGCGCCGACACGCTGGCCGATATCTGTGCGCGCACGGCCAAGCTCGGCAACACCGCGGCCTGCGAGGCGGCGGTGGAGACCGATCCCGCGAACCTCGTCAACCTCAAGAATCTCGCCTTCGCCTATCTCGCCGTTTACGACGCCAAAAACAGCTTTCGCGTTCACCGCGAAGTCGTGGCGCGGGCCCCGGACGATCCCGATTCCCATTTCGTTTTTGCCATCGCCCTGGCCACGTTCCACGAATATCGCGAAGCGATCGAGCCGGTGCGCACCGCGATACGCCTCAGTCCCGACGATGCGATGGTCCTGCGCCTCGCGCTGATCGTCTTCGAGCATGCCGGCGAGGAGCGCGAGGCATTCGCCGTCGCCCAGCGCGCGGCCGAACGCGGCGACACGCTGTTGATGTTCGATCTCGCCCAGTACTATGCCAAGGGACGCGGCACGACAGTTGACTCCGAAGCGGCGCTGCGATGGCTCGAACGCGCCGCCGAGGCCGGCCATGTCACGGCCATGCGGCAGGTCAGCGATATCTATCGTACCGGCGGCAACGGCGCCGCCGCCGACCCGGCCCGCGCCGCGCACTGGGCCGAACGGGCGAAACGGCACGCCTTCGGCAACTGATTTAACTCGGCCGGCAGCCTCAGGCCCCGACGGTCCAGCGGGCGCGCACCGCGTCGAGCGTCGCCACGATCGGGGACGGACGCAGGGCCGGCGGGTGGCCGTCGACATGGGCGGGGAACAGCGCCTCGACGGTCGCGTCGGGCCCCGGATGGCGGGCGACCATGCCGCGGGCGGCGATTTGCGGATGGGTTGGCAGCTCGGCCGGCGCAACGACGACGCCGAAACAACAATCGACGGGACCGAGCAGCGCTTCCCATTCCGCCACCGGCCGGCCGGCGAACAGCGCGTCGAGCTCGCCGATGAGGACGGTCTGCGGCATCGGCTCCCACTGCCGGGCGACCCAGCCCGGACATTTAACGGCGGCGCAGAAATTCTGCCAGAATTTTTCCTCGATCGCGGCGAGGGTGACGAACCGTCCGTTGGCCGCACGATAGATCCGGTAGCACGCTGCCCCGCCATTCAGCAGGTTCGCGGCGATCGCCGGCCCGAAACCCGGCCGCAGCGCGGCAGTGAGCATATGGCTCTGCCAGGCGAGCACGGTTTCGGTAAGGCTCACGTCGATATAGGCACCGCAGCCCGTCCGCCCGCGCCCGACCAGCGCCCCGCAGATCGCCAGCGCCGTCTGCAGGCCGCTGGCGAAATCGGCGGTCGGCGGGGCCGCCATTACCGGCCGTCCATCCGCCCCCGACGCGACAAGCCCGCCGGCCAGCGCCATGTAGTTGAGATCGTGGCCGGTGCGCAGCCGCCACGGGCCGGTCTGGCCATAGCCCGACAACGCTGCGTGCACGAGCCGCAGATTGAGCGCCGTCAGCCGCTCGCGCCCGAAGCCCAGCCGGTCGAACACGCCCGGCCGGTAGGATTCGATCAGCACGTCGGCGCGGGCGATCAGGTCGGCCAGCCCGGCCTTGCCCGCGTCGGTCTTGAGGTCGACGGTCAGGATCGTCTTGCCGCCGTTCATCAGCTTCCAGAACGGCGACACGCCGTCGCGGTCGCGCGGCCCCAGCATGCGCGCCGGATCGCCGCCGGGCGGCTCGACCTTGACCACGTCGGCCCCCAGATCGGCGAGCATCAGCCCGGCATAGGGGCCGGGAATGTATTGCGAGAGATCGAGCGCGCGAACGCCGGCGAGAAACGGCAGGGGCATGCCTGCTCCGTTAAGCCGAAGGACCCGGGCCGGCCGTCAGTCAACCAGTGCCGGGACCTTCGGTTCGGGGCGGGTGGCCGGCGGCGAGGGATATTCGAAAGCGAGCTTGCCGCCCTCGACCTTGACCCGCACCGTGCCGCCCTTGGCCAGTCGGCCGAACAGCAATTCGTCGGCGAGCGGCTTCTTGATGTTTTCCTGAATGACGCGGGCGAGCGGCCGGGCGCCGTAAAGCTCGTCGTAGCCCTTTTCGGCAAGCCAGGTGCGCGCCTCGTCGGTCACCGAAACGGTCACGCCGCGATCGGCGAGCTGGGTTTCGAGCTGGAGGATGAATTTGTCGACGACGCGGCTCACCACCTCGGGCCCGAGGCGCGAGAAGGCGACGACGGCGTCGAGCCGGTTGCGGAATTCCGGCGTGAACATGCGGTTGATCGCCTCGATGTCGTCGCCGACGCGCGTTTCCTGGCCGAAACCGATCGCCCGTTTCGCCATGTCGGCGGCCCCGGCGTTGGTGGTCATGATCAGGATGACGTTGCGGAAATCGACCGTCTTGCCGTTATGGTCGGTGAGTTTCCCGTGATCCATGACCTGCAACAGGATGTTGAACAGGTCGGGATGGGCCTTCTCGATCTCGTCGAGCAGCAGGACGCAATGCGGATGCTGGTCGATCGCATCGGTCAGCAGGCCGCCCTGGTCGAAGCCGACATAGCCCGGCGGCGCGCCGATCAGGCGCGAGACAGTGTGACGCTCCATGTACTCCGACATATCGAAGCGGGTGAGCTGGATGCCGAGCGACAGCGATAGCTGGCGCGCGACCTCGGTCTTGCCCACCCCGGTCGGCCCGGAAAACAGGTAGCAGCCGATCGGCTTCTCAGGCTCGCGCAGGCCGGCGCGCGACAGCTTGATCGCCGCGCATAGGGCATTGATGGCCTCGTCCTGGCCATAGACCATGGTCTTGAGGTTGCGCTCGAGGTTGCGCAGGGTTTCCTTGTCGTCGCTCGACACGCTCTTGGGCGGGATGCGGGCGATTTTCGCCACCACCGCCTCGACATCCTTGACCGCGATAACGCGCTTGCGCCGCGTCGGCGGCAGCAGCATCTGCGCCGCGCCGACCTCGTCGATCACGTCGATCGCCTTGTCGGGCAGCTTGCGGTCGTTGATGTAGCGCGCCGCCAGCTCGACCGCGGCGCGGATCGCCTCGGCCGTATAGCGGACCTTGTGGTGGGTCTCGTAATAAGGCTTCAGGCCCTTGAGGATTTTTACCGAATCCTCGACCGTCGGCTCGTTGACGTCGATCTTCTGGAAGCGGCGGACGAGGGCCCGATCCTTCTCGAAGTAGTTGCGGTATTCCTTGTAGGTGGTCGAGCCGATGCAGCGCAGCGTGCCGCTGGCCAGCGACGGCTTCAGGAGGTTGGAAGCGTCCATCGAGCCGCCCGAGGTGGCCCCGGCGCCGATCACGGTATGAATCTCGTCGATGAACAGGATGGCGCCTTCCTGCGCCTCTAGCTCGGCGAGCACGGCCTTGAGCCGTTCCTCGAAATCGCCGCGATAGCGCGTGCCGGCCAGCAGCGTGCCCATGTCGAGCGCATAAATCGTGGCGATGCGCAGCACCTCGGGCACCTCACCCTTGACGATCTTGCGCGCCAGGCCCTCGGCGATCGCCGTCTTGCCGACGCCCGGATCGCCGACATAAAGCGGATTGTTCTTGTAGCGCCGGCAGAGAATCTGGATCGTCCGCTCGACTTCGGGCTCGCGGCCGATCAGCGGATCGATGCGGCCATTGGCCGCCTTCTTGTTGAGGTTGACGCAATAGGACGACAGGGCGTCCGAGCTGCGCTTGCCCGGCCGTTCGGTGCCGCTCCCAGCGCTGCCGCCGCTCGGGCCCTCTTCCTCGGCCGCGCCGCGCACGCGGCGGGGC
>JACQAF010000268.1 GCA_016195145.1 Rhodospirillales bacterium | reverse complement strand
CGCAGACCATGCTCCTGCGCCGCCAGCTCGAAGCGATGCCCGATGGCGGCGTGGTCGTGATGTCGGCGCCGGCCAATCCGTTCCGCTGCCCGCCCGGCCCCTACGAGCGCGCCTCGATGATCGCCTGGTACCTCAAGAACGCCAAGCCGCGCTCCAAAATCCTGATTCTCGACTCCAAGGACGCCTTCTCGAAACAGGCGCTGTTCCAGGATGGCTGGAAGATGTTCTACGGCGACATGATCGAGTGGGTGCCGCTCGGCAAGGACGGCAAGGTGACGCAGGCGATCCCCGGCGAGATGACGCTGGTCAGCGATTTCGGCCAGCGCCACAAGGGCGCGGTGGTCAACGTCATCCCCGCACAATGGGCCGGCAAGATCGCCCGCGATGCGGGGCTCGCCGGCGAATCCGGCTGGTGCCCGGTCGATCCGATCACCTTCGAATCGACGCTGCACAAGAATATCCATGTCATCGGCGACGCCTGCATCGCCGGCGGCATGCCCAAATCCGGCTTCGCCGCCAACAGCCAGGGCAAGGTCGCCGCGTTGGCGATCGTCAATGCGATCAACGGCCGGCCGAGCGTGGCGCCGACCTACGTCAATACCTGCTATAGCCTGGTGGCGCCCGATTACGGCATCTCGGTATCGGATGTCTATCGCGTGACCCCGCAAGGCATCGCACCGACGCCGAATTCCGGCGGCGTCAGCCCGCGCCAGGCCGACGCTGCCTTTCGCACGGCCGAAGCGCGGTATGCCGAAGGCTGGTATGCCTCGATGTCGGCCGAGATCTGGGATACGTGAGCCGTCGCCGGCCGCCCGGCCGGTATCCCGGATTGCGCCGTTCGCGACGATCCCCGACAATAGGGTCGGCGGTCTCGTTCCCTGTCGCCACGCGCCCCGTTTACCCGTTTGGAGCGTTTGCACATGAACCGTTACGATCTTGCCGACCGTAAAGCAGTCATCACCGGCGGCGGCCGCGGCATCGGCCTCGCCATCGCCGAACGGCTGATTGAATCGGGGGGCGAGGTCAGCCTGTGGGATATCGACGCCCATGCCCTCGACGCCGCCTCGAAGCGGCTCGCCGCCAAGGGGCGCGCGCATACGACGACGGTCGACGTCACCAACGCCGCCGCGGTGACCGCGGCGACGCAAGCCGCGATCGGCCAGCTCGGCCATATCGACATCCTGGTCAATAACGCCGGCATCACCGGCCCCAATCTGAAAACCTGGGAATACACGCCCGAGGATTGGCGCAAGGTGCTGGAAATCGACCTCACCGCGCCGTTTCTGTGCTGCCGCGCCATCGTCCCGCATATGCGCTCGCGCTCCTACGGCCGCATCGTCAACATCGCCTCGATCGCCGGCAAGGAAGGCAATCCGGGCGCCCCGGCCTACAGCGCCGCCAAGGCCGGCCTGATCGGCCTGACCAAGTCGCTCGGCAAGGAGCTGGCCCAGAACGGCGTCCTGGTCAATTGCGTGACGCCGGCGGCGGTCGAAACCGACATGTTCAAGCAGATGACCGAGGAGCATATCAAATACATGCTGGCGAAGATTCCGATGGGTCGTTTCGGCAAGGTCGAAGAAATCGCGGCGCTCGTCGCCTGGCTGTGCTCAGAGGAATGCAGCTTCACCACCGGCGGCGTTTTCGACATCTCCGGCGGCCGTGCGACCTATTGACGCCGCTGCCGCGTGGCAGCCGCACCAACGGGGGGAAGAGTGAGCAAGGCGATTCTGATCACCGGCGCCAGCCGGGGCATCGGCCGGGCGACAGCGCAGCTCGCCGGGGCGCGCGGCTGGTCGGTCGGGGTGAATTTCGTCACCAACGCTGCTGCTGCCGCCGATACGGTCGCCGAGGTCGAGGCCGCCGGGGGCCGAGCCGTCGCCATTCGCGGCAACGTATCGCGTGAATCCGACGTCATCGCCATGTTCAATGGCGCGCAGGAAGCGTTCGGCCGCCTCGACGGCTTCGTCAACAACGCCGGAGTCGTTGCCCCCTCCGCGCCGCTGGCGGAAATCAGCGCCGAACGGCTGAAACGCGTCTTCGACATCAATACCTACGGCGCCTATCTCTGCGCGCGCGAGGCGGCACGGCGGCTTGCCCGGAGCCGGGGCGGCCGTGGCGGTGCGATCGTCAATGTCTCGTCGATCGCGTCGCGACTGGGTTCGCCCAATGAATATGTCGATTATGCCGGGGCCAAGGCCGCCGTCGACGCGATGACCATCGGTCTGTCGAAGGAGCTTGGGCCGGAGGGCGTGCGGGTCAATGCCGTTCGTCCCGGCCTCGTCGACACCGAAATCCACGCCAGCGGCGGCCAGCCGGATCGCGCCGCGCGGCTTGGCGCAACGACGCCGCTTGGCCGGCCCGGCACGGCCAAAGAGATCGCGGAGGCGATTATCTGGCTGCTGAGCGACGACGCTTCCTATGTTACGGGCGCGTTGCTCGACGTTTCCGGCGGTCGCTGAGCGGCCGACGCCACGCCGGACCGGGTACGAGGCCGATGACGACAATCGCCACTGCCTTTTGTAGCCTTTCTCGTCCTAAACGCCAAGCCAGAACAGGATCGCAGAAACCGTCGCGACAGAGATGAGCGTCGAAATCCAGATCGTCCCCGAGGTTTCCGCCGCCAGCACGTTATAGCGCTGAGCGATGACAAAGCAGGTGGTAGCCGGCGGCAGGGCGGCGAGCATGATCGCGGTTTTCGCCCACACCGGATCGACAACGAACACCCATTCGACCAGGGCCCAGGTCACCAGCGGATGAGCGACCAGCTTGATCGCCGTCGCCAGGCTGATCCCCGCCCACATCGCGCGGATCGACTGCCCGGCGAGGAAGGCGCCGATGGCGACGAGGGAGGCCGGGATGGCCGCCGCGCCGAGCAATTCCGACAGGCGCTCGACCGGTTTCGGCAGCGAGGCGAAGGCGGCGACCAGCGCGCCCGCCACCACGCCCATCATCAACGGGTTCTTGGCCAGCGAAATGCCGACGGTGCGCAGCGCTTGCATGCCCGAGCGGTGCGCGTTGCCGGCCGCCTCGATGATCAGGATGGTGAGGCTGATATAGACGACGACGATCACGGTCGTCGCCATGATCGCGGGCAACGCCGCCTCCTTGCCGAAGGCGGCGACGGCCAAGGGAACGCCGAGAAACGCCGTGCTGGCGCAGGTCGTGTTCATGCTGCGCACGGCTACGTCGACCGCACGCTCGCGCCGCAACGCCAGGCTCGCCACGACCGTCAGCGCATAGATGATCGCCTGCCCGCCGCCCCAGGCGAGAAGAAACGGCCAGTAGAAGATTTTCTCGACCGGCGTGCGCGCCACGACGACGAACAGTAGCGCCGGAAAGGAAATGTAATAGACGAAACGGTTGAGCAACTCGCTCGCGTCCTGTCCGAAAGCGCCCAGACGGCAGGCTAGCCAACCGACGAAGATGGCCCCGAAAACCGGCAGCGTTATCTCAAACAGGATTTGCATATCGAAGTCCGGGAGTAGGAAGAGATAGAGGCAGAAACAGAGAACCCACGGGGTGCAGGGGAGCTACATGGCTATGGCCGTCATGAAACCAGTTCGACCCAGCGTTCGACCGGAACATTTGCTGCGGGCTGCGGATGCATGCGGCAGTTGAAAATCGTCATCACTGTATTTTTTGAGTGAGAGATTCACTCATTCTTCCCCTCCCCCCGTGTATCCTGACCCTTCCCCCTTATCTGTCGACGCCAATACCGAGGCGTCGCATCGCCCGCACAAGATGCTGGCGGGCCTCGCGACGCGCTGCCCGCTTGTCGCCGGCAACGATGGCGGCAAACATCCGTTCATGTTCGCGTTGCGCGTTGCGGCGCTTCGCCGCCGCCGGCTCGCCCGCGGTCTCGATCTCCATCCAGCTCAACCGACGCGTATCGGAGAATTGACGATTGAGGAATTCGAGCAGCCGGCGGATATGCGGATTGTGGGTCGCTGCCGCGATCGCTTGATGGAATCGGTCGTCGGCCTCGGAGCCATCCGCCCCGGCGCGCAAGGCGTCAGTCATCGCCGTCAGTCCGGCCCGTATCGCCGCGAGATCGGCTTCTGTCCGCCGCAGCGCTGCAAACCCTGCCGCTTCCACCTCGACGGCGGCGCGCAACTCGAAGATATGCTGTCTGTCCAGAGCCGGCGCGGACCCACCTTCGATTAATTTGAAGCTTTTTCCCCCAGGTTTCTGCGTCACAAACGCACCGCTACCCTGCCGGGTTTCAACAAAGCCGTCGGCTTTCAGGCAGGCCAGCGCCTCGCGCACCACCGCCCGCGACACGTCAAACGACACCGCCAATTGCTGTTCAGTCGGCAGCTGGCCGCCCGGCGGAAACCGCTTCGCGGAGATGTGCTCCATCAAAACCTGGAAGACCTGGTCGCTGAGATGGCGCAAACGCCGGACAGATGACAGCGTTGGGGTCATATGAGAAGCCAGTTGTCAGACAACATGATGACTTCTAATTACCCGGCTTCCACCCTGTCAAGATTGTTAGAGATCGCCAATTCACCGCTTGGGTGCGTTACACATTCTCAACTGGAAGCCGCCTCTAGAGTGTCCAGCCGCCGTCGACCGCAATCGCCGTGCCGGTGGTGAAGCTGCTTTCGCCCGAGGCGAGGTAAACAGCCAGCGCCGCCACTTCCTCGGCCGTGCCGAGCCGGCCCATCGGCTGGCGGGCGATGAAATCCTTGCGCGCCTGAACCGGATCGGCGAAAGCAGCGATGCGTTCGCCGAGCGACGGCGTGTCCACCGTTCCTGGGCAGATGGCGTTGCAGCGGATCCCCTGCTTGATGAAATCGGCGGCGATCGCCTTGGTCAGCCCGATCACCGCCGCCTTGGTCGTGCCATAAGCGAAGCGATTGGGCGCGCCCTTGATCGATGAGGCGCTCGACGACATGTTGATGATCGAGCCTTTGCCGCGCTCAAGCATGCCGGGCAGCAGCGCCTTGGTCACCCAGAACATCGAGCGGACGTTGAGGTCCATGGCGAAATCCCAGTCCCGGTCGCTACAGTCGAGAATGGTGCCGTGATGGACGAACCCGGCGCAGTTGAACAGCACGTCGACCGGGCCGGCCGTTGCCGCGGCTTCGTCGACCGCGCGCTTGTCCATCACATCGAGTTTCCGGACCGCAATCCCCTCGGTCGCGGCCAGTTCGTTCAGCCGGTCGAGATTGATGTCGGTCGCAATGACCTGCGCCCCCTCGCGCGCGAAGGCGAGCGCGGTCGCCCGGCCGATACCCTGCGCCGCCGCGGTGATAAACGCGACCTTGTCCTTCAACCGTCCGCTCACGATGTTTCCCCCTCACGCGCTAGACCGAAAGACGATGGTAGATGCCGCCGTCCGCATTTGGCAAGGCGCGCGGCGCATTCTATCCTTGCCGCCTACCGCATCCGCCGGGACGCCGCCTCATGAAACGCAAGCCTGACGACGGACTGCCGCTTGCCGCGCTCAAGAATCTCGGTCCCCGCACGGCGCGCGACCTCGCCGAGGTCGGCATCGAAACCGTGCGGCAGCTACGCGTCGTCGGCGCGGTCGACGCCTGGCGACGGCTCAGGCATTTCCGGCCGCGTCATTACAATCTCATCGGTCTTTACGCCCTCGCCGGCGCGCTGATCGACGTACACTGGAACCGCCTGCCGCCCGCGCTAAAGGAGCGCCTCAGGGCCGAGGCGGCCGTGCCAGGCCCGGCGCCGAAGGATGGATCGCCGGCGCATAACCCGCAGCAAAGGCGGCAACGACGCTCCGCGGGGTAAGCACCCGCACCGGCGTTTCGCCGGTCCGCAGCATGGCTGCATCATAGCCATAAGGCGACCAGCGCAGCAGCCGGTCGCCAAGAACGAGCCACGCACCCGCCGCACTCTCCTGTTCGATCATCGCACCGTCCGGCAGTTGTCCGATATTGGCGATATAGGCGATCCGCACCCGCACCGGCGGCGGGCCGATGCGCTCGCGGTGCAGAACCGCGTCGAGCGCGGCCGCGGGAAGATCGTCCGTCGCCGGCCGGCCGGCCAGCCAGGCGCGCTTGAAGCGGCGGTAATCCTCGCGGCGGCATTCGGCGCAAGGGCGATGGCCGGCCGCAAACGCCGTCGCCTCGTCGAGAAAGAAAAGCTCGGTATAGCGGCCCGGCGTTACCAGCCGCCGGCGACGGTCCTTGAAGGCGAGCCGGCAGGCGATCCAGGTTTTGGTCGCCCAGCGCCGGCCGGTCGGATGGCTGGCGGCGTCGTGCAGGCAGCCGCGATTGCCCATCAACGTGCCGCGCGCCGGCGTCGCGATCAGATTGCCTTGGGGATCGACGCGGTTGCAGCGCGGCATACGCGGCCTTTCGCCCAGCCCTAGCGCAGCAGCAGCGCCGGAACGGTGAGCGAAAACGCCGGCACGTAGGTGACCAGCAGCAGCGCCGCCAGCATCGCCAGATAGAACGGCCAGACGGTTTTCACCGTATCCTCGATCCGGCATTTGGCGATGGCGCAGCCAACGAACAGCACCGATCCCACCGGCGGGGTGCACAGGCCAAGCGCGAGGTTGATCATCATCACCATGCCGAACTGGATCGGGTCCATGCCGATCGCCACAACGACCGGCAGGAAGATCGGCGTACAGATCAGGATCAGCGGCGCCATGTCCATGATGCAACCCAGCAGCAGGAGCGCGATATTGATGATCAGCAGGGTGACGATAGGATTGTCGGAAATGCCGGAGAGCAGTTGCAGTGTGGCCGCCGGCACCTGATGAAGGGCAAGCAGATAGCCGAAGGCGTTGGCGGTGCCGATCACCAGCATGACCATCGCCGTCGTGCGCACGGCGTTCATTGTCGCGCGCCGGAAACCGGCCCAACTGAGGCTGCGGAAAACCAGCAGCGTGATGGCCAGGGCGTAAATCGCGCCGATCGCCGCCGATTCGGTGACCGTGAATACCCCGGTCAGCACGCCGCCCATGATGATCACGGCAAGCAGTAACCCCGGCACCGCGCCGACGAACGACAGCATCAGCATCCGGACGCCGGGGAAGGTCTCGGCCGGATAGCCGCGCCGTACGGCCACGACATAGGCGGCGACCATCAGGCATAGCCCGATCAGGATGCCCGGCACGATGCCGGCAAGAAACAGCGCCGCCACCGAAATCCCGCCGCCCGCCGCCAGCGCATAGATGATCATGTTATGGCTGGGCGGGATGAGGATGCCGGTCGTCGCCGCCGTGATGGTGACGTTGACCGCGTAATCGGTGTCGTAACCGCGTTTTTTCATCATCGGGATCAGAATCGAGCCGAGCGCCGAAGCGTCGGCAACCGCCGAGCCCGAGATGCCGCCGAAAAACATGCTGGCCAGCACGTTGACCAGCCCCAGCCCGCCGCGAATATGGCCGATCAGCGCATTGGCGAAACGCACCAGCCGCTCGGCAATGCCGCCATGCAGCATCAGCTCGCCGGCATAGATGAAGAAGGGTATGGCGAGCAGGGCGAAGATGTTCATGCCCGCCGCCATGCGCTGAAACGCCACCATCGCCGGCAATCCGTCGTAGAGAAGCGTGAACAGCGCCGACAGGCCGAGCGCAAACGCCACCGGCACGCCGAATATCACCATCAATAGCAAGCTGCCGAACAGGATGAGGAGCGACATCAGGCGGCTTCCCCGCCGGCGCGCGCCAGCATCCGCAAGAGATGTTCGCCGGAGAAAAAGACGATCGCCGCGCCCGAGAGCGGGATCGGCAGATAGGTGAAGCTTTCGGAAATATGCAGGGTCGGAATGCCATGACTCGCCGTCACCGCGGCGAGCGCGCTGCCGAACCACATCATACCAGCCCCGAAGCCGCCGACCAGGAGATGGTTGAGGATTTCGACCGGCCGCCGCGCCCGCTCCGGCAACGCGTCGCGGACGAAGACGATGCCGAGATGAAACTGCTCGCGCACGCCGACCGCCGCGCCGAGCAGCGAGAAATAGAGAACCAGGAGAAGCGCCGTGCGTTCCGCCCAGGCCGGCGTGTCGTTGAGGACATAGCGTCCCCATACCTGCCAGCCGACGACCGCCGTTATCGCCACCATCGCGGCGAAGCTGACATACAGGAACAATCCGGCGAGGCCGGCGCTCAACCGCGCAAGCCGCTCGATGAAGGTTGGCACCGCCCTCTCCCTGTTAGCCGCACGCCGGAGCGGGCGATGCCCGCCCCGGCACAAGCGGGCGCTACTTATCCGGCGTCGCCTGGATACGGCGAACCAGATCCTTCATTTTGGGCGTGGTGACGAATTTTTCATAGACCGGGGCCATGGCGTCCTGAAACGGCTTCTTGTCGACGTTATCGACGACCTGAACCCCGCCGGCGACAACGATATCGCGCGACTTCTTCTCGCGCGCATCCCAGAGCTGCCGCATATACGGCACCGAATCCTTCGCCGCCTTGCGGACGATCCCGCGATCGGCAGGCGCCAGCTTGTCCCATGCGATCTTCGACATCACCAGGACCTCGGGCGACAGCGAATGCTCGTTGAGCGAATAGAACTTCGCCACCTCGAAATGGCGCGTCGATTCGTAGGACGGCCAGTTGTTTTCCGCCCCGTCGATGACTCCGGTCTTGAGCGCGGTATAGACCTCGCCGAATGGCATCGGCGTCGGGTTCGCGCCCAGCGCCTGAACCAGCGAAACGAACAGGTCGGATTGCTGAACGCGGATCTTCAGGCCCTTCATGTCGGCCGGGCTGTTGATCGGGCGCTTCGAGTTGTAGAAACTTCGCGCGCCGCTGTCGTAATAGGCGAGGCCGATGAAGCCGTGCGGCTCGAACGCCTGAAGAATTTCATCGCCGATCGGCCCATCCATGACGATACGCATATGCCGGGTCGAGCGGAAGACGAACGGTAGCGCCGGAATGGCCGATTCCGGCACGATGTTGTTGAATGGCGCCAGGTTGACGCGGTTGATGGCGATGGCCCCGATCTTGGCCTGCTCGATGGTGTCCTTTTCCTCGCCGAGCTGGGCCCCGAAGAACATCCGGATCGACATGCGGGTGTTGCTGCGTTCGGCAAGCAACCTGCCCATGTATTTCACCGCCTCGACGGTCGGGTAGCCGTCGGGATGGGTGTCGGCCGCCCGGAATTCCTGGGCAGCCGCCGGCACCGCGAGCGCAAAAGCCAGGATCGCTGCGGCGAAACGGAAATTTACTTTCGAGAAGACAGACATGGCGTTTCTCCCCATGGTCGTTTTTATCCCTGCATAATCAGTCTACTGCCAATCGCCGGGCAGTTACAGCTCCAAGCCCCCGGCCGCGCTGCGACCCCGGCAACGGCGCTCCGCCGGAAATCATGGCACCGGCCGCGCATCTCCGCTATCGTCTGCTATAACGATCTGGAAATGGATGCGATGCGTGGCGCTGCGCTGGTCTTTGTTGCTCTTGTCGCCGGGGGTATCTCCCTCGCCGCCGCCGATACGCCACCCGCTTCCGGCCCTGCCCTCTCCGATCGCCCGTCCGCTGCCGCTGCCAACGGCGTAATCGCGGCCCCTTCGCTCCTCGAACGGTTCAACCGCCGGATTTTTGAGTTCAATCGCTGGGCGGTCGACACGGTCGGCGGGCCGTCGGACTGGGCGGAGGCGGCTTCGCTGCCGCCCAGAATCAGCGAAGCGACGGCGAACCTGTTCGAGAATTTCATCAGCGAGCCCGTGACGATTATCGCCGGATTGACCGCCGGCGATGGGCAGACGGCGCTCCATGCCGGAAAGCGCTTCGCCGTCAACACCACGCTTGGCGTCGTCGGGTTGTTCGACGTCGCGGAGAAACTCGGCCTGCAGCCCCAGCATCTCGACTGGGGGCTTGCCGTCTGCGCGCGCGGCGTTGGCGAAGGCCCCTATGTCGTCATTCCGTTCATCGGGCCGCGCACGACGCGCGACGCCCTCATGGACGTGGTTGCAACCAATCTCGTCGTGCTAGGAGGAACCTATCTCGTCCTAGGCCCGCTGATCGGCCTTGGCGGCGTTCTCCTGCTGCAGATACCCGAGCTCGCCGCCGAGGGCTTCGCTTTCCGCCAAATGGATCTTCAATCCGTCAATCTCGACAGCGCCGATTACGAGGAGTTGCGCCAGCTCTATCTCGCCAACCGCGCTGCGCGGTGCGAGCAATACAAGACGCAGATCGCCGCCCGCAGCGGCGCGCCGCCCCGCCGCTGGACCTTCGACGTTGTACCGACGCGTTAGCCCTCGACCGGTTTCATGTCGTCCTCGATATAAATCGCGACGATTTCATCCATCGAGGAATCGGCGGTAAAGCCCATGGCGCACGCGCGCCGAGCGTCAAGCCGCCGAGGCCAACCATTGACGATCTTCTCAATCGCCGGATCCGGCCGCCATGCGATCAGCCGGTATGCGTCCTCGCCAGCGAGGCGGCGCAGGGCCTCCGCCATTTCGCCGACCGATATGTCATGGGACGGCAGCATCAACGACCGGTTCCAGCCCCATGCCGCCGCCGGCAAATCGTGCGCATGCAGAAAGGCCGCCGTCGCGCGTCGCGGCGAGAGGAGCGGCATCACGCTGTCGGGGCGCACGGGACAGACGACTTCCCGGCCCGCCAAGGGCTCGCGGATGATCGACGAGGCGAAAGTCGAGGCGGCAAGATTAGGCTTGCCGGGGCGTACGACAATGGTCGGCAGGCGCAGGCTGCGGCCGTCGATGAACCCCTTACGGGTATAGTCGCTGACCATCAACTCGCCCATCGTCTTGTGAGCGCCATAGGAGGTTTGCGGCATCGGCGCCTGCCCATCCTCGATCGTCTCGGGCATGTCGGCGCCGCCATAGACCGCGAGCGACGAAGCGAAGACGACGCACGGCGGGCGGGCCAGCGCCCGCGCCGCTTCGAGGACGGCGCGCGTGCCGTCGAGATTGACCCGGTAGCCGAGATCGAAATCGCGCTCGGCTCCCGCGCTGACCATCGCCGCCAGATGAAAAACGCTTCCCGTATCGCCGGCGATGACCCGCCGGACCAGCGCGGCATCGAATATCTCGCCGGCGATGAAGCTGACGCGCGGATCGCGCGGAATGTCCGGCGCTTCGATATTGTCGAAAAGAACGATCCGGTCGACCGGGACCGGCGTTCCGCCAGCCCCGGTCAGCGCGCCGCGCTTGAGGATTTCGCGGGCAAGTTTCTTGCCCAGCATTCCAGCGCCGCCAGTAATGACAATTTGCATTCCGCTTATCCTGGCGTTCGTGCCGGCAACATCAAATTATTCCTTCACCGCGCCGGTCAGACTGGAGACGTAATGTTCGACGAAAAACGAATACAGAATCGCCACCGGCAGCGAACCCAACAACGCCCCCGCCATCAGCGATCCCCAATGGTAAACATCGCCCTCGACCAGCTGGGTTAAGACCCCCACGGGCACGGTTTTCTGTTCCGATGACGAGATGAAGGTTAGCGCATATATGAACTCGTTCCACGACAGGGTGAAGGCGAAAATGCCGGCCGAGATCAGGCCGGGCACGGAAAGCGGCAGGGTGATCTTCCACAAAATCTGGATACGTGTCGCCCCGTCGATCAATGCGCATTCCTCCAGCTCGTAAGGGATCGACTTGAAATACCCCATCATCAGCCAGGTGCAGAACGGAATGAGGAACGTCGGGTAGGTCAGGATCAACGCCAGATTCGAATCGTAAAGATCGAAGCCATAGACGATGGTGGCCAGCGGAATAAACAGGATCGAGGGCGGCACGAGATAGGCCAGGAAGATGGCGAGCCCGATCATCTGCGCGCCGCGAAAGCGCAAACGTTGGATGGCGTAGGCAGCGAGCACGCTGGCGACGATCGAGATGAACGTAGCGACCGTGGCGACCAGCATGGTGTTGAACAACCACGCCGGATAATCGGTGTTGAACAGCAGCTTCTCGATATTGGCCAAGGTCGGCGAGGAGACCCAGAACGGATTATGGTCCTTGAAATTGTAGATTTCGTCGTTCGGTTTGAACGTCGTCACCGCCATCCAGTAGAACGGAAACAGCAGCACGAACACGATGACCGCCAGCGGGATGTAAACAGTCACCACCCGCCGCGGCAGGGTGACGAGGTATCCCATGCCTTGCGAATCGATGGCCGGCGCGGCGAGCGCGAGGATCGAGGGTTTAGTCATCTTTTCCGCCCTGTTGCCACTTGCGGCGCTGCAATCCGTAATAGCTGAGCAACGTTGCAGCGACGAGGAATGGGATCATCGCCGTTGCAATCGCCGCCCCCTCGCCGAGCTGCCCGCCCGGAATCGCCCGCTGGAAGGCGAGCGTCGCCATCAGATGCGTGGCGTTGATCGGGCCGCCACGGGTGATGGCGTAGATCAGCTGGAAATCGGTGAAAGTAAACAGGACCGAGAAGGTCAGGACGATCGACAGAATCGGCATCAGCGTCGGTACGGTGATATGCCGGAAACGTTGCCAGGCCGAAGCGCCGTCGAGCGCCGCCGCCTCGTAGAGCGACGGCGAAATGGTCTGCAAGCCAGCCAACAGGCATATCGCGACGAAGGGGATGCCCCGCCAGACATTGGCCGCGATCACCGAGGCGCGCGCCGCGTTCGGTTGGCCGAGGAAGTCGATGAACTCGTCGATCAGGCCAAACTCGACCAGCGCAAAGCTGATGATCGAGAATTGCGTGTCGTACATCCACCAGAAGGCGATCGCCGACAGTACCGTCGGGATAATGAACGGCAACAGCACGATGGCGCGCAGGAACGCCTTGAACGGCAGACGATTATTGAGCAAGAGCGCGAGCCACAGGCCGATGGCGAACTTGAATACCGTCGCCACGGTCGTATAGAGCAGCGTGTTGAACACCGACAGCAGGAATACGCCGTCGCCGAATAGCGAGATATAGTTTTCGAGGCCGATAAACGCGCCCGGCCGGCCGATTCTCGTATCGGTGAAGCCGAGCCAGATCCCGAGCCCTAGCGGATAGGTGAGGAACAGCGTCAACAGCAGGCCCGCCGGCAGCATGAAAATGACGGACAGCACCGTCGGGTGGTCGAAAATCCGCGCCAGGCGGCTCTCCCGCCGTTCTATTGCCGCTTCTCGCACAACCGTCGCCATGCCGCACAACCTTACGCGATACCGCCGTTGCCGCCGCAAGATGGGAACGGGGCGTGCCACGGAATCCGTGACACGCCCGCTCCCCTTGTACCCCCCGATGCTAGACCTTGTAGTAGCGTTCCGCGCGTCGCTGCGCCTCGGTCGCGGCTTCCTTGGGCGTCTTCGTACCGGAGCAGGCCACCGCCACCATGTTGACCATGATGTAGTCGGCGAGCGTAGCCGCCGATGCATAACCCAACGATCCGGCATAGCTCGGCCACAGCATGTTTTTCATGATGTCGCGATACGGCGTATGTTTGGGATCATCGGTCCAGATTGGGCTCTGCTCGTATGCGCGCAACGGCTGGCTCCAATATCCGATCGACGCCTGCTGCCACGGAACGTATTGCTCCCGCTCGAACATGAAGCGGACATAATCCTTGGCCGCGTTCTTGTATTTCGAATATTTGAACACCATCGCCGGCACGGTAAGATGCAGTTCGGTCGGCTTGCCGACCGGCCCGACCGGGAAATTGCCGTGCCCGATATCCGCCGCCAGCGCCTTGATCGTCGGGTCGGACGAGTTCTTCGCCGCGTAATAGATCGAGATGCCGTTATTGGTCAGGCTGATCTGGCCGTCGAGAAATGCCTTGTTGTTGCTGGGGTCGAGCCATGACAGCGTGCCCGGAATAAACGTCTCATAGAGCTGTTTTGCGTATTCGAGCGCGGCGACCGTCTCGGGGCTGTTGATGACAACCTGGTCTTTTTCGTTGACCATTTTTCCGCCGAACGCCCACACCACCCAGTGGCACCACGTATTGCCGTCGCCGACCGCATTGCCAAGCGCGAAACCCGGCGGATAGCCCTTCGCCTTCAATCCTTGGCAGAGCTTCAAGAACCCCGCCATGTCTCCCGGTACGCCGTCGAAACCGGCGTCCTTCGCCCATGAAATGCGATAGACCATCTTCGCGCCGGCCGCGCCGAGCGGCAGGCAGACCCAGCGATTGCCGCGTTTGCCGAATTTCTCGGCGATCGGATACCAGCCGCCGTATTTCTTGCCGAGATATTCGGCGACGTCGGTGACGTCGACGAGCTTGTCGGGATATTGATGGGCGTCGTCGTACCAGCCATAAACGATGTCCGGGCCCTTGCCGACATTGGCGGCCACCGCCGCCTTCGGGCGCAAATCCTCGAACCCGACGCTGTCGACCGTGACCTTGACTCCGGTCTGTTTGACGTATTTTTCGGTGTTCTCAAGAAACAAGGTTTCGTCGCCCTGAACGAATTTTGCCGGACGAAGAACCCGGAGAACGGCCCCCTTTTCTGGCGTCAGCTTCAGTTCTGGCGTCGCCTGCGCCTGGGCCGCGCCGAGACCGCCACCGGCGCCGACTGCCGCGCCGGCGGCAACGCCGGCGCCGATTATAAGAGCATCGCGTCTGGTAAACCTGCTCATGGGATTTCCTCCGTTGGTTATTGGGTTCCCGCTCTTCACCGTTCGTCTACAAATGGTCCCCCGTTTCAGCGTCGAACAAATGAATGGCGTCCGGTCGCGGACACAGCGTCACTGGCTCGCCGGGCGCAAAAGGATGGCGTTCGGTGAAAACCGCGGTCAGTTGTTCGCCCGCCGCTTCGGCGACGATTTGCAGTTCCGCGCCAGTCGGCTCGACGACCAGAATTTCGGCGCGCAGGCCCGCGCCGTTAGCGTCGCCGTCGTCCAACTCCAGATGCTCGGGCCGGATGCCGAAGACCACCTCCTGGCCGTCGACGCCAGGAACCTCGTTGGGGAGCGTCAAGCGCGTGCCGCCATTCGCCTCGATAAGCGCGCCGGTCCCGTTACGCCGCAACCGGCCGCGAATGAAGTTCATCGCCGGCGAACCGATGAACCCGGCGACGAACAGATTGGCCGGACGGTCGTAGAGATCGAGCGGCGTGCCGATCTGCTCGACGATGCCGTCATGCATGACCACGATACGGTCCGCCATGGTCATCGCCTCGATCTGATCGTGGGTGACGTAGACGGTCGTCGTCTTCAGGCGTTGATGAAGCGCCTTGATTTCGGTCCGCATGGCGACGCGCAATTTGGCGTCGAGATTGGATAACGGCTCGTCAAACAAGAAAACCTGCGGGTCGCGCACGATCGCCCGGCCCATCGCGACGCGCTGGCGCTGGCCGCCGGAAAGCTGGCGCGGATAGCGGTGCAGAAGCGTGGAAAGATTGAGGATATCCGCCGCCTTCTTGACGCGCTCGTCGACCACGGCCTTGTCGGCGCGCCGGAGCTTCAGACTGAAGCCCATATTGTCGTAGACCGTCATATGCGGATAAAGGGCGTAGTTCTGAAAAACCATCGCCACGTCGCGGTCCTTGGGGCGGATGTCGTTGACCACCCGTTCGCCGATCGAAATCGTGCCGCCGGTGATCTGCTCGAGCCCCGCGATCATCCGCAATAGGGTCGATTTGCCGCAGCCCGACGGCCCAACCAGCACGACAAACTCGCCATCGGCGATGTCGATGCCGATGCCGTGAATAACCTTGGTGCTGCCAAACGCTTTTTCTACGTCGCGGATAACCACCGATGCCATGCGTAGGACGTCTCCCGACTGCCGCTGATGCGGTCAGTTATCGCTCTTGCTGGCGCTAGATTAACATCAATTCAACCCTGTTTACGGCGATGGGGCAAGGACTAAGGTGAGTCGCTTCAAACGTCGGCAAATAACGCACGCAATGGTTGCTGGGAATGACCACGCCTCGCGTTTATGAAAGAAGCGGCTCGAGCCGGTCGAGCGCTTGCGACAGGCGTTGCGGACCGGTGGCGAAACACAGGCGCAACCAGCCTTCGCCCTCGGGCCCGAAAGCGATGCCGGGCGCGAGGCCGACGCCGCATTTGGCGAGGATTTCCTTGGCGTAAGCGAGGCTGTCGGCCATCCCGTCGACCTGAAAGAAAGCGTAGAGCGCCGCCTCGGGCCGCGCCAGGCGTACCCGCCGCATGCCGCCCAGCCGTTGGGCAACGAGATCGCGAGCGCGCGCATACTGCGCGACGATCTCGTCGATGAACGGCTCGCCATCGCGAATCGCCGTGACGCCCGCCTCCTGGACGAACGTGGTCGCCCCCGAAATATTGAATTCGTTGATCTTGCCGAGCGTTTCGCCATACGCGGCCGGGGCGACGATCCAGCCAAGCCGCCAGCCGGTCATGCACCACGATTTCGAGAAGCTGTTGACCGAGATCACTGGATCGTCGGGCTTGGCGATATCAAGGAACGATGGCGATACCCGGCGTCCGCGCGCATCGGGCGCGTAGACAATGCGCTCATACACTTCGTCGCCGATCGCCCAGATGCCGCGCTGGCGACAAAACGCGAGCACGGCGGCGAGATCGTCGGGCGTCGCCACCCAGCCGGTCGGGTTGCCGGGCGAATTGAGGAAGATGGCGCGGGTCCGCGCGTCGCACGCGTCGAACAGGCGGTCGAGATCGAGCCGCCAGCCAGCGTCGCCGGGGATGAGCGGCACCCGGCGCGCCTCCCCGCCGAGAACCGTGATCGCATCGGCGCAGTTCGGCCATAACGGGGTAATGATCACCACATTGTCGCCGGCATCGACCAGGCTTTGCATCACCAGCATGATGGCGTTGACGCCCGAGGCCGTAATCGTGACCCGCTCGACGCCGAATGTCTGTCCGCGCAGCCGGCTGACATACGCCGCGACCGTTTCGCGCAAGGCCGGAATGCCGCGATTGGGCGTATAGAACGTCTTGCCGGCCGTCAGCGCGCGGTTCGCCGCCTCGCAGATGAAGGCCGGCGTAGCGCGGTCGGATTCCCCGAACCACAGCGGAATCACGCCCGGCCGGTCGAAGGCCGAATCGGACACGGCGCGAATGCGCGAACCTTTAAGGCTCTCGACGATCGGCCGCAGGCGGGCGGGCAGGCGCGGCAATTCGTTCATCGCGTTCAATGGCTTTCGCGGCCGACCGGCGCGCCCGACGAACCGACGAGGAAATCGAGATCGACGCCGCGATCCGCCTGCAGCACGTGGTCGCAGTAAAGTTTCACATAACCGCGCGTGTCGTGCGGTTCGGGGGCTCGCCATG
>JACQAF010000292.1 GCA_016195145.1 Rhodospirillales bacterium | reverse complement strand
TGCAGACCTACAAGTCGCTGCAGGACATCATCGCCATTCTCGGCATGGACGAATTGTCGGAAGACGACAAGCTGACCGTGGCGCGGGCGCGCAAGATCCAGCGCTTCCTGTCGCAACATTTCCACGTCGCCGAGGTGTTCACCGGCTCGCCGGGCGTGTTCGTCAAACTCGAGGACACCATCAAGGGCTTCAAGAAGATCGTCGCCGGCGAATGCGACGACATGCCCGAATCGGCGTTCTACATGGTCGGCACGATCGAGGAAGCGGTCGAAAAAGCCCGCAAGATGGCCGCCGAGGCGGCCTGAGCCGGCGTAAGGAAACCGGGCCATGGCCGACAAGCTGCAATTCGAACTCGTCTCGCCCGAACGGCTGTTGCTGGCCGAACCGGTGGAGATGGTCGTCGTCCCCGGCAGCGAGGGCGATTTCGGCGTGCTCAAGGGGCATGCACCGATGATCTCGACCGTCCGGCCTGGCGTCGTCGAGGTGCATGACGAAGGAACCGTGCGCGAACGCATCTTCGTCGCCGGCGGCTTCGCTGAGGTAACCGGCGAGCGCTGCACTGTGCTCACCGCCGAGGCCTCGCCAATCAAGGATCTCGACCGGGGGGCGATCGAGTCGGACCTCAAGGGTCTTGTCGAAAGTTTCAATCGCGGCGTCGAACATGCGGATGCCGAGCGCATCGAGCTTGAGCGCCGTATCGCCGTCGCCGAAGCGAAACTCGCCGCTCTCGGCTAAAAAACCGGTTTCCGGTCAATCGCTTGGGTGGGACCGGCGCCGGCGGCCCGGTGGCGTTTTGGGCTTGCAAGCCGGCCGCCCCGGTTCATATAAATACCACCAAGGGGTAGTTTTGCGGATCGCAGGCTGACCATGAAGCACTGGACGCTCGACGACATAGACTGGAGCGCCTTCGATCCGTCGAAGGTCGATCCGGATATCCTTGCCATCGTCAAGGCGGCAAGCATGGTCGAGCGAAACGGCCTCGATTATGCGACCTATCTTTGCAATGTGTTCGACGACGACCCCGAATTTCAGGAAGCGGCGCGCGGATGGGCCGCGGAAGAGGTCCAGCACGGCCGGGCGCTCGGCCGGTGGGCGCAGCTCGCCGACCCCGCCTGGGATTTCGCGGCGGCGTTCAAGCGCTTCACCGACGGTTACAAGCTGCCCCTCGATGCGACCCGGTCGGTGCGCGGCACGCGCACCGGCGAGCTGATCGCGCGCTGCATCGTCGAAACGGGAACCAGCTCGTATTACTCGGCGCTCGCCGAAGCGGCGATCGAACCGGTACTCAAGGACATCTGCCGCAAAATCGCGGCCGACGAGTTCCGGCACTACAAACTGTTCTACGCCCATATGACGCGCTATCAGACGGTTGAGCGGCTCGGCCGCTGGCGGCGTCTTGCCGCCGGGATCGGCCGGATGTTCGAGGCCGAAGATGACGAGCTGTCCTACGCCTATTACGCCGCCAATGGCGTGCGCGGGCCCTATGACCGCCGCAGCAACGCCCGGGCCTATGCCGGCCGCGCCTATCGCGTTTATCGGCCATGGCATATCGAGCGCGCGGTGGGTATGACCCTCAAGGCCGTCGGCTTTAAGCCCAACGGGCGGTTGCATCGCTTTGCTACGCAGTTGACCAGCCACTTGTTGCAGCGCCGTGCCCTCGCTTATGCACGGGCGGAAATTTAACCCGCTGTTTTGTCGCGTTCGACCGTCGCTTTACTCGGCGTGGCGGCCGCGAGATGACCGAATTCGGCGATCAGCTCGCGATATAGGCTTCGTTTGAACGGGACGATCAGCTGGGGAAGGGTGTCGACCGGCGTCCATTTCCAGGCGAGAAACTCGGGATGCTCGGTGGCGATGTTGATGTCGCCGTCGGTTCCGGTGAAGCGCATGGCGAACCATTTCTGGCTCTGGCCGCGGAAGCGCCCGCCCCATAGCCGTCCCCCGCGCAGCTCGGGCGGCAGATCGTAACATTTCCAGTCGCGGCCTTCGGCAAGAAACTCCGCCTTGGCGGTGCCGATCTCCTCGGCCAGCTCGCGCAGCGCCGCCTGGCGGGGATTTTCGCCGTCGTCGATGCCGCCTTGCGGCATTTGCCAGGCGTCGCTCGGCATGTCGATGCGCTTGGCGACGAACACCAATCCCTGGCGGCTGAACAGCATGATGCCGACTCCCGGCCGGTAGGGCAGCGCTTCGAAACTGGCGGCGGTATCGGTCATGGGGGTTCAGCGATCCGGCTGGCGGTTGACGACGGCGGTGATCGGCGCCAGGACCAGTCCTTTGCCTTCGAGCGTCGGCAGCCAGTTGGCAAGCCGCTCGAAAGTGACCGGATAGGGATATCCGGTGGCGACCGCCGCGCCGGTTTCGCGGGCGATCTTCTCGATCTCGGCGAGCCGGGCGTCGATGGCGAGGCGCGAGGCTTCCTGATCGATCACCCGGTCGCTGACCGCGCGCGGCAGGCCGATTTCCTTGGCGAGCCGCGGGGCGACGCTGCGCGGCGTCGCGCGGCTGTCGAGGAAGACGAATCCGCGCTCGTTGAGGGCGACCAGGACCGGCCGCATCGCTTCGGCCGAAGCGGTGAAGCGCGAGCCCATAAAATTGGTCACGCCGACAAAACCGCTCGCCCGCGCCAGCGCCCAGTCGAGACGTTCGAGATTCTGTTGCGGCGTGAGGCTGGTGAGCAGGGTCTGCGGCCCCGGATCGTTGACCGGAAAGTTGGTCGGCTCCATCGGCAGGTTGATCAGCACCTCGTGGCTGGCGGCGCGCGCCAGATTGACCCAATGATCGAGCCCTTCGGCATAGGCGCTAAAGGCGAGGGTGACGTCGGCTGGCAGCTGCTGGATCGCCGCGTCGGTGGCGGCGCTCGACAGACCGAGATCGTTGATGACGACCGCGATGCGTGGCCGGCGGTCATTGGCGTCGAACGGTCGGGCGAAGCGCACCCAGGGCTGGGGGCCGGCCTCGCGCGGCCCGGCGTCGCGAGGTTTTGTCTCGCGCGGTGTTGCCGGCGGCGGGCGCAGCATCGCGCTGGGGCCGGGGGGTTGCAGGGCGGGCGGCGCCGCCTCGGGCGCGGGCGGTACGCCCGGTGGGACAGCGGCGCTGTCAGCCGGGGTCGGGGAGGACGAGGATGGCGCAAGGGCCGGGACGGATGCTGCTGGTGCCGGCATCTGCGCGAGGCGGATCGCGGCCACTTGCGCCGGCGTCGGCGCATCGGTTGCGAAATGGGTCCATAGGACAGCGCCGCCGATGGCGGCGATAAGCAAGGCCCATGCGAGGGCGAGAATGCTGGTGCCGCGCCGCGGCGGCGGGTTGCTCCCCTGGATCTCAGGCTCCACCGATCTCACCGTTGCCCGGCGGTTGACGCGGACGACCCTCGGGGGCCGCCCGCGTGTCCGCTTTTTCGTCGCTAGTTGGTTGCGCGCTGGTTAAAGAAGGCGACGCCGCGCAGAAGATCGAAAGCGCGGGCCAACTGATAATCGACCTGTTGCTCGCCGGCAGCGGCATCCTCGTTGCTGTCGGCCGGCGGCTGGGGTGTCGGCGTCGCTCGCTGGTCATTGCGCAACGCGCCGCGCAAATCGGCCTCGCGCCGGCCGCGCGGGGCGTCGATACGCTCGACGCGGCTTTGCTCGACGACGATGTCGGGCTGGATGCCCTGAGCCTGGATCGAGCGGCCTGAGGGCGTGTAGTAGCGCGCGGTGGTCAATCGGATCGCGCCTTGGCCGCCGAGCGGGATGATGGTCTGCACCGAGCCCTTGCCGAACGAGCGCGTACCGAGGAGAACGGCGCGCCGGTGGTCCTGCAACGCGCCAGCGACGATTTCCGAGGCCGAAGCCGAACCGCCATTGATCAGCACGATCATTGGCAGGCCGTTCAGCATGTCGCCCGATTTGGCGTTGTAGCGCTGGGCGTCGTCGCTGCGCCGGCCGCGGGTCGAAACGATCTCGCCCTTGTCGAGAAACGTGTCGGTGATCGCGATCGCCTGATCGAGCAACCCGCCGGGATTGTTGCGCAGGTCGAGCACGACGCCCTTGAGCCGCGTGCCGAGTTGCTCCTTGATCTTCTGTACGGCGTTACGCAGGCCGATATCGGTCTGCTCGGTGAACGAGGTGACGCGGATATAGCCGAGATCGTCCTCGGTGCGGAAACGAACCGACTGGATCCGGATGACCGCGCGGGCGAGCGTAATGTCGAACGGTTCCTGGTTGCCGCGGCGGATGGTCAGCTTGATCTGGCTGTTGACCGGTCCGCGCATGCGTTCGACCGCATCCTGCAGGGTAAGGCCTATGACCGGCTCGCCGTCGAGATGCGAGATCAGGTCGTTGGGCTTGAGGCCGGCGCGGAAGGCGGGGGTATCGTCGATCGGCGAGACGACCTTGACCAGGCCGTTCTCCATCGTCACCTCGATGCCGAGGCCGCCGAACTCGCCGCGGGTCTGCACCTGCATGTCGCGATAGGTTTTGGCGTTCATGAAGCTCGAATGCGGATCAAGCGCCGTCAGCATGCCGTTGATCGCATCCTCGATCAGCTTGCGGTCGCCGACATCCTCGACGTATTCGGAGCGCACGCGCTCGAACACGTCGCCGAACAGGTTGAGCTGACGATAGGTTTCAGAGGTGTTTCCCTGCGCCGAAACCGCTGCGGGGGAGAGCAGCCACGCGGCGACAAAAAGCGCCATCACGACCCGATAGATATTCATCCGCTTACCTTCTCGGTTGAAAGAGCCAGCCACGGCAGTGGGTTTATTGGTTGTCCATTACGGCGCAGCTCGACGTAAAGAACAGGGTTGCCGCCCGCGGCAGTTCCCGTCGCGGCAACCGGTTCACCAGCCGTCACCCACTGTCCGACGACGGCGTCGATCCGGTCCAAGCCGGCCAACAGAGTATGATATCCCTCGGTGTGTTCGATGATCAAGATTTGCCCGTAACCCCGGAACGGCCCGGCGAAAACGACCTGGCCGTCAAAGGGGGCGACAATCTGGGCCGCCGGCCGGGTTTCGATCGACAGGCCGCGATGCGGCTGGCCGCCCTCTCCCGGCTGGCCGAACGACAGGACGACCCGGCCGCGCGCCGGCTGCAGGATGGCGCCGCGTGCATCGCTGAACCGCCGCGGACCGCCGGCCGTGGCCGGGGATAAAGGTGGGGTTGGGAGTCGGGCCTCCTGCTGGCGTCTGGCGGCGGCCTCCGATGCCTGCCGGGCCGCCGCCTCGCGGTTGGCCCGTTCGGCCGTCAGGCGTTGCATTAGTTCACGCAAATCAGCCGCTTCGCGGGCCAGCCGGGTTGCAGTGGTGGCGGCTTCCCGGCGGTCGGCCTCGGTTTCCCGTTGCAGGCTCGCCCGGCGGGCGATCAAGCCGGCGAGGCGCTCGCGGTCGGCCGTCAGGGACCGGGCCGCATCGGCGAGCGCATGCTTTTCCGCGACAATGCGGGTGCGCACGGCTTCGAGCGCGTCGATATCGCGGGCCAGAACCGCGGCTTCCCGCTCGATCCGCGGCACGGCGGCGGCCAGAAGCTTGGCGCTACGCACGATATCGGCCGGCGGGCCGGGCATCGCCGCCAGCGCTTCGGGTGGCTGGCGCGCCAGCCGTTCGAGAGCCGCCAGAAGCGCCGCCAGCGATTGGCGGCGCCGGTCGAAATCGGCCGTCTTGGCGGCATTTTCGGCGTCGAGCGCCGCGCGGCGCGCTTCGAGCGCCGTGAGCTTCGCCTCGTTATCTTGGACCGCGCGGGCGGCGGCGATTGAGCGTTCGCGCAGCGAGGCCAGTTCGCGGGCAAGCGCTTCCGACTCGGCGGCCAGCCGGTTTTCGCGTTCGCGCGCCGCCTTCAGTTCTTCCTCGACCCGGTCGAGTTGCGGCGTCTCGGCGTAAGCCGGCGCCAAGGAAACGACGAACAGGGCGACGCCCGCCCCGGCGATCATCTGGCGGGCGTTATGCCGAAACACGGGACTCGGTGGCCCGCCCGCCCGCCCCCGGGGCGGGCTCGGACGGATCGGCGATCAGCGAGCGGCCGGTCATTTCGGCCGGTTGCGGCAGGCCGAGGAGTTCGAGCAGCGTCGGCGCCACGTCGGCCAGCTTGCCGTCGTGCAGACGGAGCGGGGCGTTGCGGCCGGCGCTGGCGCCGCCGATCAGCATCACCGGCACCGGGTTGGTCGTGTGGGCGGTGTGCGGCTGGCCGGTTTCGGGATCGACCATCATTTCGGCGTTGCCGTGATCGGCGGTGATCAGCAGCGCGCCGCCGGCCTTGCCGACCGCCTCGGCGAGCCGGCCGAGACAGGCATCGACCGTTTCGACGGCGCGGATCGCCGCCGCCAGATCGCCGGTATGGCCGACCATATCGGTGTTGGCGTAGTTGACGACAACGAAGTCGAACGCGCCGGACTCGATCGCGGCGACCAGCTTGTCGGTCACCGCGATGGCCGACATTTCGGGCTGCAGGTCATAGGTGGCGATGCGCGGCGACGGGATAAGGATGCGATTCTCGCCGGGAAGTTCGCCTTCCTCGCCGCCGTTGAAGAAAAAGGTGACATGGGCGTATTTCTCGGTCTCGGCGATGCGCAGCTGCTTGAGCCCCGCTCGCGCCACCACCTCGCCCATCATGCTGGTCAATGGCTGTGGGGCGAATAGCGTGGCGAGCCAGCGGTTATGCGCGCGCGAATACTCGGTCATGCCGAGCGCGGCAGCAAATTGTACGACGCGCGTCCGCGCGAAATCGTTGAATTCGGGATCGAGCAGAGCGGCAAGAACCTCCCGCGCGCGGTCGGCGCGGAAATTGGCCATTGCCACGCCGTCGCCATCCGCCATGCCCGGATAACCGGCGAGGGCCGTCGGCGCGACGAACTCGTCGGTCTTCTCCTCGGCATAGCTTTGACGGATGGCGGCCAGCGCGTCGTCGGCATGGGCGCCCTTGCCGTCGATCAGCGCGTCATAGGCACGTGCGACCCGCTCCCACCGCTTGTCGCGATCCATGGCGTAGTACCGGCCGCTGACCGTGCCGACGGCAACACCCTTCAACGGCGCGATATCGGCGAGGAACTTGTCGAGATAGGCTTCGGCGCTTTTGGGCGGCGTGTCGCGCCCGTCGAGAAAGGTATGCACCCAAACGCGCAACCCAGCGCCGGCCAACGCCTTGGTCAGGGCCACCATTTGATCCTGGTGCGAGTGCACGCCGCCGGGCGATAGCAGGCCCATCACATGGGCCGCCCCGCCGGATTTTTTGAGCCGGGCGATGAATTCCGTCAGTCGCGGGTTGCTGGCGAACGAGCCGTCGGCGATCGCCTGGTCGATGCGCGGCAGGTCCTGCATCACGACGCGTCCGGCGCCGAGATTCATGTGCCCGACCTCGGAGTTGCCCATCTGTCCGGGCGGCAGGCCGACATGGAGTTCGGAAGCCTGGAGATAGGCAACCGGATTTGTCTTGGCGAGACGGTCGAGATGCGGGGTTTTTGCGCGCCGGATCGCGTTGTCGTCGCTCGGCTGGTCGCGGTGGCCCCAGCCATCGAGAACGCAGAGAACAACCGGGCGCTGACGGGGAACGAAGGCGGTCATGCGGCGCAATATACGGAAGCGATGCCCGACGCGATAGACGCCCGGCCGAGGGGGATTTCATGCAGCATCTACGGTGATTTTCCTATATGGGAGTTTCATAAAATTTATCAACCGGTTGCGAACAAACCTGGCGACCGCTGGGCGGCGGGGCTCGCTGGCCGATGAAGAGATTGTGACTGAAAACTCAGCCGATTGACGCCCCGTACTCACGCGCGGATTGAGAATCGGTGCGGAAAGGACCGTTCGCCTCATATTAAAATATTAGAAGTAGGTAATATATACTACCACTACGGGCGGCGACAATTTTAGTCTTTCCTAATAATAAGAGAATCCGCATGCGGCCGGCCGCATCTCGCGGCGGCGACTGAGACGAGGGAGAAAGCTGCCAGTGACTGCAAACTCCAAAAGCATGTCGCTCATCGTCACCAAGGGGACGCTCGACTGGGCGTATCCGCCGTTTATTCTGGCGACGACCGCGGCGGGTATGGGCCTCAACGTCAGCATGTTCTTCACCTTCTACGGGCTGGGCCTGTTAAAGCGGAAGCTCGACCTTGGCATCACGCCGCTTGGCAATGCGGCCATGGAAATGCCGCTGTTCGGCATGCATGTGACCATGCCCAATGCCGTGGCCGTGCTGCCGGGCGTCGACAAGGCAGCTACGGTCCTGATGAAAAACCTGATCAAGAAAAAAGGCGTCGCCTCGATCGAGGAGCTGCGCGAGGCGGCGGTTGAATCCGAAGTGCGGATGATCGCCTGCCAGATGACGATGAGTCTGTTCGAATACGAGCCGGCGGACCTGATCGACGGTCTCGAATTCGCCGGCGCGGCGACGTACATCGAAACGGCGACGAAATCCGACATCAACATGTTCATCTGATTCGTCCGATGTTCGCTTGAGCAGGCAAAAAACCAGCCGCCAGGCGTTCGGAAACCAGGCAACGGAGTCGATCAACGGATAGATTTGGGGGGTCCTTATGTTCGAGCGTAGCATTCGGGTTGGGGGTATTGTCGCGGCAGTTGCGTTGTTGTCGGCGGGGACGGCGGGACCGGCCTCGGCAACCAACGGTTATCTCAGCATCTGCATCGGCGCCTATAACTGCGGTATGGGCGGGGCGGGCGTCGCCTTGCCGACCGATTCGAGCAATGCCGGCCTCAATCCCGCGCTGATGGCGCGGCTCGGCGGCGAAGCGTTTCTCTCGCCGGCGTTCTTCCACCCGGTGCGGACGATGGATGTACGCGGCAATACCGGCGTCAATATTTCCGGCAAGCAGACCAGCCGGGTCGAAAATTTCGTCGAGGGTGCGGCAGGGCTGAATTTCGCCCCCACCGCCGCAGTGACGCTAGGCGCCTCGCTTTACGGCAGCGGCGGGATGATGACCAAGTACGATCGGTCGCGCACGGCTGCCGGCGCCGGCGGAAACTACGACAACGAGGTGCGGTACCGGCTGGGCAATCTGGTTCCGGCGCTGACCTGGAAACCGGATAATTCGAGCGCTTACGGCGTCGGCCTCATCATCGGCTATTCGGATTTCAAGACCAATTTTGCCACCCTGCCGTCCTTCGCCCAGACCCGCGGGCGGAACGAGGTCGATTCGGCCTACGGGGCCGGGGTGCGCATCGGCGGGTTATGGGATTTCGGTAGCGCGATATCCGCTGGGGCGACGGTCGCCTCACCGGTATGGTTCGAAACCTTCGAGAAATACCGCGACGTGTTTCTTGGGCCGCTCAATACGCCGGCCAACGGGACGATCGGCATCGCCTGGCACGCGACCGAGGATCTCGACATTGTCGCCGACGTGAGATACATCGCCTGGCAGACGGTGCGCGCCATCGGCCAGGCGCCGGGCGAGGGCGGGTTCGGCTGGAAGAACACGCCGGTATTCATGCTCGGCGGCCAGTATCGCGCCGACGGCTGCGCGCCGGCTACAATTACGGCCCCTCGCCGATCCCCAATAACAACGTGTTCGCCAACGCCCTGTTTCCGGCGATCACCGAACATCATGTGACCGGCGGCGCCACGTACAAGATCAACCAGGCGTTCGAGGTGACCGGCAGCACGTTCTATGCCTTCAAGGCCTCGCAGACCGAAAACGGCGCTGGCGACAGCTTCAGCCGGCTTGGCAAGGGAACGACGGTCGATATGTATCAATACGGCGCCCAACTTGCCCTGAAATGGAAGTTTTAGGTATGCTCTATGGACGCACTCTTAAAGGATAAAAGTTAAGGCAATGTGGACAGGACCGTCGAAAGGAATGCCGCCGGCGACCCGCCGTAACCGGCAGGCAGCATCGCTTGCGGAGACGCAGGCTGGCAACGCAAGGCCGGCCGACTCTATTCCCAACCCGGCCGCTTCGACTGAAGGCGGGGGCCCGCTGGCGCGGCTGTTCGCGCTTTGCGATAGCGAACAGCAACGCGAATACCTGCCCGAGAAGCGCTCGTTCCGCATCCAGGGCCACAGCACGACGATTCGTCTCGAACGCGCGTTCTGGACCGTGCTCGAGGACCTGGCGAAGGAAGAAAACAATACTGTAACCGGCGTTGTCGCGCGCCTGGCCGAGCATTGCCAGCAGGCCAACGACCGCAATCTTGCGTCCTGCCTGCGCGTTCTCTGCCTGAAGTACATCAACGTGTTCTCGGATGGCCGCGCCGATCCGGGAGTCAGCCTGCCGCCGCCGAGCTGGGACGGACGGACAAGCGTGCCCGACGTTCTCGATCTCAGGGGCATGACCTGCCCGCTGCCGGTGCTGCGCACCAAGAAGGCGATCCGCAACATGCGCCCCGGGGCGACCTTCACCGTTCTCGCGACCGACAGCGGCGCGGTACGGGATCTCCAAGGGTTCTGCCGGTCGACCGGAAATCAGCTGGTCCGCTGGCACGAAGATGGCGGCGTCTACAGCTTCACGATCCGCAAGGCTGCGAACTAAGCCGGCACCGGGCTGCCGCCGATCAGGCGCGGTGGTACGGATGGCCGTGGAGAATCGAGACAGCGCGATAGATTTGCTCGGCGAGCATGGCGCGTACGAGAAGGTGCGGCCATGTCATCGCCCCGAGCGATAATGTCATCTGTGCGCCTTCGCGCAAGGTCGGGTCGAGACCGTCCGCGCCGCCGATGACAAACGCCAGATCGGCGATTCCGCTATCCCGCCACTGCTCCAATCGTGAGGAGAATTCTTCGCTGCTGAAAGTTCGGCCCTTGGCGTCGAGGGCGACGACCACGGCGCCCTTGGGAATGGCGGTGCGCAACAGCGTCGCCTCGCGGCCCCGGCGCTCGGCCGGGGAAAGCTTGCGGCGCTCTTCCACCTCGCGCAACGTCAGCGGCCCGATGCCGCCGCTGGCGCCCAGCCGGCGCGC
>JACQAF010000291.1 GCA_016195145.1 Rhodospirillales bacterium | reverse complement strand
GCCGAGCTCGAGGATGTTGGCGCCCTTGGCCGTGACCACGCCGATACCGAGCGCGGGCTTGCCTTGCTGGCGCGCAATGAAGGTCGGCGGATCGACGAAACCGTGCCGCTAGTCGACGCCCGCCTGCCCGATGGCAGCCGCGTCAACGTGATCATTCCGCCGCTGGCGATCGACGGCCCGTCGATCTCGATCCGCAAATTCGCCAAACGCTCGATCACTCTCGACATCATGGCCCGCCAGGGAAACGTGTCGGAAAAACTGGCGACGCTGCTCAAGATCGCCGCGCGGTCCCGACTCAACGTTCTGATTTCGGGCGGCACCGGATCGGGCAAGACGACGCTGCTCAACGCCATGTCGCAGATGATCGACCATGGCGAGCGCATCGTCACCATCGAAGACGCAGCCGAGCTTCAGCTACAGCAGCCCCATGTCGTGCGCCTCGAAACCCGCACGCCCAACCTCGAAGGCGACGGCGAAATCACGATGCGCGATCTGGTGAAGAACGCGCTGCGTATGCGACCCGATCGGATCATCCTCGGCGAATGCCGCGGGGCCGAGGCCCTCGACATGCTGCAGGCGATGAACACCGGCCATGACGGCTCGATGTCGACCATTCACGCCAATAGCCCGCGCGAGGCGCTGACCCGGCTTGAGAACATGGTGGCGATGTCGGGCGTGTTGCTGCCGAGCAAGGCGGTCCGCCAGCAGATATCCGATGCCATCAACATTATCGTTCAAGTCAATCGCATGCGCGACGGCATGCGCCGCATCGTGCACGTAGCCGAAGTGGTCGGCATGGAAGGCGACGTTATCACCAGCCAGGATTTGTTCCGCTTCGAGTTCGAGGGCGAAACCCCCGATGGCAAGCTGCGCGGCGCCTTCAAGTCGAGCAATCTGCGGCCGCATTTCCTGCCGCGCGCCGAGTATTTCGGCCTGCAGGCGAAGCTGATGGAGGCGATGGCGTGAATAACGGCGTCGACACGGTTTTTTTCGGCCTGTTCATCGGCAGCTTCGTCGCGCTGCTGGGGGTGATTTACGCATTGCGTACGGCGACCGACCGCGAGGCGGCGCGGTTGCGCCGCCGGCTGGTGCGGGTCGGCGGCCGGATGGGCGACGATGCGACGGGAACGCCCAATGTCCGCCTTGGGGCCGCGGACGAGCGCTTCGCGTCCCTCGAACGGATGCTCGTCTGGGCGCTGCCAAACCGCGAAATGGTTGTCCGCCGGCTGGCCCGCACGGGGCGCGACATCTCGCTTTCGATTTATGCGCTGATTTGCGCGGCGACAGCCGTGGCCTGCGCCATCGGCCTCGTTCTCGCTTTGCCGCGCGTGCCGGCGCTGGGGTTGATTGGGGGCGCAATTGCCGGTCTCGGCATTCCCCATCTTGCCGTCGGCTGGATCGGCAAGCGGCGCAGCGACCGGTTCCTTGCCTTGTTCCCCGAGGCGATCGAGCTGATCGTGCGCGGGCTGAAATCAGGCCTGCCGGTCATGGAATCGATAGCCTCGGTCGGGCGCGACCTGCCCGATCCGATGGGCGCGGAGTTTCGCCGCATCGCCGACGGCGTGCGTCTCGGCCGCTCGGTCGAGGAGGCGCTGTGGGAAACGGCCGGCCGAATCGAACTGCCGGAATTCAATTTCTTCGTCATCAGCATTTCCGTGCAACGCGAGACCGGCGGCAATCTTGCCGAGACTCTGCAAAACCTTGCCGACATTTTACGCCGCCGGCAGCAGATGCGCCTCAAGGTCAAGGCGATGTCGTCGGAAGCGCGGGCGAGCGCCTTCATCATCGGCTCTCTGCCCTTCATCATGATCGGCACCTTGCAGGTGATCAATCCGGGTTATGTGAGCAAGCTGTTCACCGACCCGCGCGGGCTGATGCTGCTTGGCCTCGGGCTGACGAGCGAGGTCATCGGCGTCTTCGTGATGATCAAGATGGCGCGGTTCGAGATCTGACATGGACGCTTCCTGGCTCTCGGTCGATATTCTGCTCACGGCCTTCGCCGGGGTAGCGGCGTTCACCGCCGTCATGGCGCTGGCGCTCGGGGTATTTCATCGGGATCCGCTCGCCGCGCGGATCGCGCGCATTTCGGGCCTGTATGCTGCGGGGGCCGGCCCGCGAGAGCGCACCGCCGGCAGCGCCGCAACCGCCGACGCGATGCGCGGCATTGTCGAACGCCTCAATCTTGTGCGTGGCCGCCAGGCGCGCCAGATCGCCGAACGCCTCGCCCGGGCCGGTTGGCGCTCGAACAATGCGCTGGTCATCTATATGTTTCTCAAGCTCAGCCTGCCGGTGGCGGCGGGACTGGCGGCGATCGTCATCTTTTATCTGTTCGAGGCGTCGCGGCTCGGGCCGATGGGGCGGCTCGCCGCCGCGCTTGGCATGGTGGTTGCCGGCGCTTACCTGCCGGAACTTCTGTTGCGCAACGCGATCGACAAGCGGCGCGACAAGATTCGCAAGGCGCTGCCCGACGCGCTCGACCTGATGGTCATCTGCGCCGAGGCGGGGCTCAGCCTCGACGCGGCGCTGGGGCGGGTGACGCGGGAGATCGGTTCGGCTTTTCCCGAGCTGGCCGACGAGCTGGGCCTGACCTCGGTCGAGCTGCGCTTCCTGTCCGATCGGCGCGAGGCGCTACAGAACCTTGGCCGACGGGTCGATCTGTCGGCGGTTCAGGCCTTGGCTAACACGCTGACCCAGACGGAGCGGTTCGGCACGCCGCTGTCGCAGTCGCTGCGCGTCCTGTCGGCCGAGCTGCGCAACGAGCGCATGATGCGCGCCGAGGAAAAGGCGGCGCGTCTGCCGGCGATCATGACCGTGCCGCTGATCGTGTTCATCCTGCCGGCGCTGTTCGTCGTGCTGATGGGCCCGGCGATCCTCGGCGTTATCGACGCGCTGGCCAACTAGGGCCCGCTCGCCGGCCGGCGGCCCCGGATCAGCGGCGTTGGGTTGGCAGCGTTACGGGATTGTCGCCCGGTTCGTTGCCGGCACGAATCCGTTCGATCCGCGAGCGTAGCGTGGCGTAATAGGCGAGATTGTTCTCGACCGCCTTGGGGTCGAGATCGGCCCCGGCGATTTCGGCGGCGCGATCGCGCTGGCCGGCAAGACCGTAGATCAGCGCGAGGTTCTGGCGGGTGCGGATGGCCGCGCCGGGTTCGCCCGCCGCCGTCTGGAGAAGCGCGATCGCCTGGCCGTACTCGCCACTGAGCGCCAACGACAGGGCGAGGTTGTTGCGCAGCGAGGCGTTTTCGGGGGCGATATCGAGCCCGGTGCGATAGCTCGCCTGGGCCGAACGGTGCTCCTCGAGCAGGTCGAGCGCAACGCCCCGATTATTGAGCGCCTGCACGTTGCTCGGCTCGATGACGAGGAGCTGGTCGAGATGGGCGAGGGCCAAGCGCGGCCGGTCGAGCGCGATATAGGCGTTGGCGAGGCCGCGCAGCGCGATTTTGTTTTCGGGCTGGGTCGCCAGGGCCTTGCGGAAGGCCTCGGCCGCCTCGCCATAAGTGCCGAGATCGATCAGCGTGCCGCCGAGGGCGATGAGCGGGTCCGGCTCGGTCGGGGCAAGGGTATGGGCGCGGCGATACAATGAGGCGGCGCCGTGCAGGTCGCCCGCCGCCTGCGTCGCATCGGCGACGCGCATGACCGCGGGCAGCGAGACGGCGGTCCGCTCGCTGTCGTTGAGCGCCGGTCCGGCGCAGGCGGCCAGCAGCAGGGGAAGGGCGAGCATGGCGAGCAGGAACGCGCCGCGCCGGAGCAACGGCCGCGCCGGGGCGGAGGCAATAGGCCGGGCGGAGCCGGCGCGAACGTAGATCGGGTTCGACATGGCGTCGGGCGTATCCCAAAAGACCGAGGTGGCGACCGCTCCACCTTAAGCGCAGCGGCTTAAGGACTCGTTCATAATCGACGGCTGTTTACGCAAATTTTCGCAACAATCGAGAGATTGCGTAACACGCTGTTCGAGCGCCTTGCCCGCCTAAAAGAATCCCGTTTGCCCATAAATTGATCATTGGTGGGCCGACGAAACGGTGCGCCGCGAACGCACCTCGAAACCGGCGGCGCAAATCGGGCGATTGGCGGTGGCCCTGGCGGTTATCCAGCCGATCGGGTCTTGGCATGACGATTGCTCTCTACCTCTCGTATCGGCGTGCGACCGCGCCATAGGCGCGCAAAAGCACCGGCACGCATCAACCAGGGGAAATAAGGAGGTCGTTCGTGTTCAAATCTTCAATGTCGCGGGTTTTGGCGTCCGCCGCCGCGCTGGCCGGGCTGTGGAGCTTGGCCGCGTTGCCGGCGCAAGCCCAGCAAGCGCCGATCAAGGTCGGCGTGCTGCATTCGCTGTCCGGCACCATGGCGATCAGCGAGACCACCCTCAAGGACACCGTCCTGATGATGATCGACGACATCAACAAGAAGGGCGGCTTGCTCGGCCGCAAGGTCGAGGCGGTGGTTGTCGATCCGGCGTCCAACTGGCCGCTCTTCGCCGAAAAGGCGCGCGAGCTGCTGGCCAAGGATAAGGTCGACGTCGTGTTCGGCTGCTGGACCTCGGTTTCGCGCAAATCCGTCCTGCCGGTATTCGAGGAGCTGAATG
>JACQAF010000247.1 GCA_016195145.1 Rhodospirillales bacterium | reverse complement strand
TTGCTTGCTTTTGTGTCCCGCTTCGCCAGTAACATGCTTGTGCGCCGCCCACGGGCCAATCCCGCGCAACGTCATGGCCAGCATGCCATGCCGTCATCAACAAAAGGTAAACCTTCCTTCATTCAAGGCAGGGCCGGCGGGCAAAAAAACGGGCTGCAGCCGCCTTTTCGGTCCGAATCTAGGCCGCCTTGACGTCGTCGGGGCGCGGCGGGCGATTGATCACCACCTCGTCGATCAGCCCGAACTGCTTGGCTTCGTCCGGGGAGAGAAACTTGTCGCGCTCGAGCGCCCGTTCGATGACGTCGAGCGCCTGGCCGGTGTGATAGACATAAATGTCGTTGAGGCGCTTGCGCAGGCTGAGGATTTCACGCGCCTGGATCTCGATATCGGTCGCCTGGCCCTGGACGCCGCCCGACGGCTGGTGGATCATGATCCGCGCGTTGGGCAGGGAATAACGCTTGCCCTTGGCGCCCGCGGCAAGCAGTAGCGAGCCCATCGACGCCGCCTGGCCGATACAGACCGTCGCGATGTCGGGCCGGATGTATTGCATGGTGTCGTAGATTGCGAGCCCCGAGGTCACGATGCCGCCCGGCGAGTTGACGTAGAACGAGATGTCCTTCTTGGGATTTTCCGATTCGAGGAACAGCAACTGGGCGCAGACAAGGCTGGCCACCGCGTCGTTGACCGGTCCGACCAGAAAGATGATCCGCTCTTTCAGCAGGCGCGAATAGATGTCGAAGGCTCGCTCGCCGCGCGCCGTCTGTTCGATGACCATCGGCACAAGCAGGTTCATCTGCGGTTCGATGCGATCGCTCATTGGTTCCTGGTCCTCGTTGGGTTAATCGGCGCGCGCAACCGTTGCCGGTTTAGGCGGCGGCGCCCTCCTCGGGTTCCTTCATCAGTTCGTCGACGCCGACCGGCTTGTCGGCGACCTTGGCCATCTCGACGATGAAATCGATGACCTTGTCCTCGAATAGCGGCGCACGGAGCTGGGCGAGCGCTTCGGGACTATTGCGGAAATGCTCGACCACCTTGCGCTCCTGGCCGGGATAGCGGCGCGCCTCCTCGATCAGCGCGCGATTCACTTCCTCCTGGGCGACCTGAATGTTATTCAGCCGCCCGACCTCGGACAGAAGCAGCCCCAGCCGCACCCGCCGTTCGGCGATGCCGCGCAGCTCGGCTTTCAGGTCGTCGTCGCTCTTGCCGGCGATGGTCGGATCGTCGACCCCCTGCTTGCGCTCGGCCTCGACGTTCTTCCAGATGGCTTCGAATTCAAGTTCGACCATTCCGGCGGGCACGACGAAATCATGATTTTCGGCCAGCCGGTCGAGCAATTGGCGCTTCAGGCGCGCGCGCGCGATGCGCGCATAGTCCTTGCCCATCTGGTCGCGGATCGCCTTTTTCAGCGAGTCGAGATCGTCGAGCCCCAACGACTTGGCCAGCTCGTCGTCCAGCTTCACCGGCAGGCGCTGCTGGATTTCCTTCACCTCGACCGTGAAGCTCGCCGGCTTGCCGGCCAGTTCCGGGTTGGCGTATTCGGCCGGGAACGTCACCTTGACCTCGGTCTTGCCACCGGCCTTGATTCCGATCAGCTGATCTTCGAAACCGGCGATAAAGGCGTTCGAGCCCAGTTCGAGGCTGTGATCCTTGCCCGCGCCGCCGGGAAATTCCTTGCCGTCGATCGAGCCGGCGAAATCGATCACCAGGATGTCGCCCTTGGCGCTCGGCCGGTCTTCGGTCAGCTTTTCCGACTTGCGATGTTGGGCGGCGATGCGCTCCAGGGCCTTGTTGACCTCGTCGTCATTCACCTCGGCCACCAGACGCTCAAGCTTGAGCTTGGCGAAATCCATCGGCTTGATCTCGGGCATCAGCTCGACCGCCATGGTGTACTCAAGATCCCCGCCTTCGGCGAAGGCAGTGATGTCGACCTTGGGGGCGACTGCCGGCTTGAGGCCGCGCTCGGCCATCGCCTGGCTCGACGAATCCGAAACCGCCTGCTCCAGCACCTCGCCCATCACGGCGCTGCCATAGCGCTTCTTGAGCACCGGTATCGGCACCTTGCCGGGGCGGAAGCCGGGCAGGTTGATCTTCCGGCCGATCTCTTGCAGGCGGACATCCATCTTTCCCTGGATATCGCTGGCGGCAACGACAACCCTGAATTCACGCTTCAGGCCATCGGTTTTCGTCTCGGTCACTTGCATCTGTTTTCGGTTCTCGCAGTCGGACGAGGGAATTACGGGCGAATGGACCACCCCGGCAGCGGACGTCTGGTGCGGGCGGAGGGACTTGAACCCCCACGACTTGCGTCACCAGAACCTAAATCTGGCGCGTCTGCCAGTTCCGCCACGCCCGCAGGGGCCGTACCGGGTGTTTGCCGGCGAGTACCTAACCCGCCCGCCAGGCCGCGTCAACGCCGCAACCGCGTCCCCCAATACATGGGATGCCCCGCCGGTTAGCCAAGGCACAGGCTGGCGGCGGCGTCGAGAATGGCATCGGCGTCGAGGCCGTGCAGGCGGTAAAGGTCCGGGATATCCCCCGATTGGCCGAAATGCCCCACCCCCAACGCCCGGATGCGCTGGCCGCGCACCGCGCCAAGCCAGGACAGGGTTGCCGGATGGCCGTCGATCAGGCTGACCAGCCCCGCCCCCGGCGGCAGGCCGCCAAGCAGGGTCTCGACATGCGATGGCCCGCCCTGCTGCCCGGCCCCGGCGTCGATCCAGCCGGCATGGAGCCGGTCCGGCGAGGTAATGACCAGCAGCCCTGCCCCCGGAATATCTTCAAGAATCTGGCGATGGGCCTCGATCGCTTCGGGGGCGACCGCCCCGGCATAGACGATCGCCAATTCCGCACCTGGGCCTGGCGGCACCGCCCAGTAACCGCCGGCGATGACGGCAGCGCGCTGCCCGGCGTCGAGGTTGCGCGTCGGCTGGGCAAGCGGCCGGGTGGACAGGCGGAGATAGACCGAGCCGCCGCCCTCGGCCTGCATATGACGAAAGCCCCATTCCATGATCGCCGCCACTTCGTCGACATAGGCCGGTTCGAAATAGGCGAGCTTGTCCTGGCCGATGCCGATCAGCGGCGTCGCGATCGACTGATGCGCGCCGCCCTCGGGCGCCAGCGTGATGCCGGCCGGCGTGGCCACGACCATGAAGCGCGCATCCTGGTAACAGGCGTAATTGAGAGAATCGAGGCCGCGCTGAATGAACGGATCGTAAAGCGTGCCGATCGGCAGCAGCCGCGCGCCGAACAGCGGCCCGGAAAGCCCGAGCCCGGCCAGCAGCAGGAAGAGGTTGCTTTCGGCGATGCCGAGCTCGATATGCTGGCCGGCCGGGTTCATCGACCAAGCCTGCGCCGAGACGACCTTTTCGGATTTGAAGACATCCTTGCGGTCGCGGCGGTCGAAGATGCCGCGCCGGTTGACCCATGGCCCGAGATTGGTCGACACCGTCACGTCGGGCGACACGGTCACGATATGCTTCGCGATCTCGCTGTCGCCGGCAGCAAGCTCGAACAGGATCCGCCCGAAACCTTCCTGGGTCGACATCTTCTCGGCCTTGGGCGACGGAAAACTGTCGGGCAGGGTGACGGCGGGCACGTCGTGACTGCGCGGAAATTGCTGCGCGAACGGCACGGCGGCAAGAAACGCCTCCGCCTCTTTCGCCGGCAGATCGAGGCCGGCGAACCGGTCCCATTCCCGGCCGTCGGGAATGTTCATCGCCCGCTTGAAGCCGGCCATCTGCTCGGGATTCATCAACCCGGCGTGATTGTCCTTGTGGCCGGCGAAGGGCAGACCGAAGCCCTTGATCGTATAGGCGATAAAACAGGTCGGCGCATCCGATTGCTCGGCCGCGAGAAAAGCGTCGAGCACCGATTCCATATCGTGGCCGGCAAGATTGGTCATCAGCCGGTGCAACGCATCGTCGTCGTTGTACGAAGCCAGCAGCGCCGAGAACCCCGGCACGTCGCCGAGATCGCGTTGCAGATGCTCGCGCCAAGCCTTGCCGCCCTTGTAGGTCAGCGCCGAATAGAGCGAGTTGGGACACGCGTCGATCCATTGGCGCAAGGCGTCGCCGCCGGGCTTGGCGAAGGCTTCCTCCAGAAGCTTGCCGTATTTGAGGATAACGACCCGCCAGCCGGTGCCCTCGAACACGTTATCGATGCGCGAAAACAGGCGGTCGGAAACGACGCTGTCGAGGCTCTGGCGGTTATAATCGATCACCCACCAGACGTTCCGCACGTCGTGCTTCCAGCCTTCGAGCATCGCCTCGAAGATATTGCCCTCATCGAACTCCGCGTCGCCGACGATCGCCACCATCCGGCCTGCCTTGATGCCGGCCGGCGCCATGTCTTTCAGGCGCACATAGTCCTGGACCAGGGCGGCGAACAGCGTCGCCGCGACGCCGAGCCCGACCGAACCGGTCGAGAAATCGACATCGTCGACGTCCTTGGTCCGCGAGGGATAGGACTGCGCCCCGCCGAGGGCGCGGAAACGTTCGAGATTCTCGACTGCCTGATGACCGAGCAGGTACTGGATGGCGTGGAACACCGGCGAGGCGTGCGGCTTCACCGCCACGCGATCCTCGGGCCGCAGCACGTGCATATAGAGCGCCGTCATCAGCGTCGCCACCGACGCGCTGGAGGCCTGATGCCCGCCGACCTTGAGCCCGTCGCGATGCGCGCGCAGATGGTTCGCGTTATGGATCATCCAGCTCGACAGCCACAGCACCTTGCGCTCGATCTCGCGCAGCATGCGCAAGGTCGCCGGGGCGATCCTGGTGCGGCTGGCGGGCAGGCCCGGGCGCGCCGGAACCGGTTGCGGCTGCATGGTCGGTATCGTGCTCATGGCAAAACTCTACCGCTAATGGCCCGGGCATTCACGCCATTTTGATCCGCCGGGTCGCCGGCGACCATCGCGGTCGGCGCCGCCATTTCCTATGGTAGGGGCCGCCATGCCCCTATTCCGTTTCACCCGATCGCGCGTTGTTTTTCTTGTCGCTGCACTGCTTGCCGTTGCGGCCGTTACCCTGGCGATCGGGATGGCGACATCGGGGCCGCGCGGACCCGCCCTGATGGCGACCAGCGAAATGGAAGTCGCGGTGATGGATTTTTCGGCGCCCTTTCCGCTCGACCCGCCGCCGCCCGGCTGGCGGCATCGCCAGTTCTGGACGCGCGGCCCGATGAAAATGTCGTTCACGACCAAGGACGACATACCGGCCATCCGCCTCGAAACCGACGGCACCGCTTCGATGCTTTTACGGCGCGTCGATATCGATCTCCAGCATTACCCAACCCTCGCCTGGCGCTGGTATGTCGAACAGCCGATCCGCAGCCCGCTGGACGAACGCACCCGCGCCGGCGACGATCATCCGGCCCGGCTGTTCATCGCACTTGAAACGACAAGCGGCGACACGCGGCGCATGGAAATCATCTGGGGCAACAAGCTCCGCGCCGGCGATTACAAGTTCATCGGCGCCTTCCCGCATTACGTCGCCAATGGCGGCGAAGCCAATCTTCACCGCTGGTTCGCCGAAGAAGTCGATTTGCTTGCGATCTACCGGCGTCTGTGGCCGGACGAAACGCCGGCGCGGATCGTCGAGATCGGACTGTTCGCCGATTCCGACGAGACGCGCAGTCATTCGGCCAGCTATTTCGCCGATGTGCGGGTCAAACGCCGGACATATTAATGCCCCGCCTGCGCAACGGCCGGCGCGGAATTACATGAGCCCCCCGACCTCTTTCGCGGCAACGACCTCGCCGTCACCGATATAGGCCTCGTGGTGATCCTCGATGTCGGCGAGGCGATACTGATAATTGACCATCATGCCGAACGACTGCCGGAGCCCCTTCGCCGACCGGTCGCCGAGCCAGTTGAGCCGCTCGACCCGCGCCCCGTTCGACAGGTGAAAATGGGCGACCGGATCGAGCGCCCGCCCGTCGTCGCGCTTGGCCTCGACCAGGTATTGCGTCGCCAGGCGCATCAATGGCTGCTTGAGGGCCTCGGCCAGTTCTGGCGTCTTGGCCCAGGCGTCGCTGGCGAGAATATTTTTCAGCAGTCCTTTGCTCGCCGACGTCTTGGTGACCGCCGCCAGCGCCTTGCGCTCATAGGCGCCGAGCATGCCCGGCTCGCCCCTGGCGAACCGGTCGTCGAGCCACGCCCGAAATCCGGGGACCGGCGACAGCGTCGCGAAAGCCTTGAGGTTGGGAAATTCGGCCGTCAGCTGATCGACGACCCGTTTGATCAGGAAGCCGCCGAAGCTGATCCCTGCCAGGCCGCGCTGGGCGTTGGAGATGGAATAGAAGATCGCGGTGTCGGCCTTGCGCGGATCGCCGACCGGGGCGCGTTCGTCGAGCAACGCCTGGATGTTGCCGGCCAGCCCGCGGACCAACGCCACCTCGACGAAGATCAGCGGCTCGCTCGGCATGCGCGGATGGAAAAAGGCGAAACAGCGCCGGTCCGAATCGAGCCGGTTCTTGAGATCGGTCCAGCCGCGCACCGCATGGACGGCTTCGTAGGCGCTGAGCTTCTCAAGCAGCGCCGCCGGCGAATCCCAGGTGATGCGGTTGAGCTCGAGGAAGCCGACATCGAACCAGCCGGCCAGCAGGTCTTTCAGGTCGTGCTCCAGCGCCGATAATGCGCGATCGTCCTTCGACCATTTGAGCAGTTCGGCCCGCCGGTCGACGAGGAACTTGACCCCCTCGGGCAGGGCGTTGAATTGCCGCAGCAGGCGAACGCGCGGCGGCGTGGCCGCCTGGCGCAGTGTACGTTCCGCCGCGCGGCGGTCGGCGTCGTCGCGGGCGGTGCGTAGCCATTCGGCCGCCGCCGCGATCGCATCGTGATCGACGCCAAATTCGCCGGCAAGCAACTCCAGGAACCGGCGTCGGCCGGCATCGTTGAGCGAGAGATATATCCGCCCAAGCTCTGCCGCCCGCGCCCGGGCGCTGACCTCGCCGCCGCGCGCGGCGAGGCATTCGCGCATCTGTTCGCGGACGCGGTCACGGTCGACATCGGGCAGGTCGGGCGCCACCGCGCCGCCGCGCGCGATGGCGACGCGGGCGGAGTTGGAGATATCCTGCCACGCCTCGCGCAGATTCCTGAGCGCGCGATCGAAAATGCCTTCGGCGGAGCGGGTTTCAGTCATATCGACATTCTTGCCCGAGGCCTCAAGCCATCGCAACCGGCTTGCGCGCCGGCCGGTCAGGCTCCGGCGGGTTCGCTCTTCAGCGCCCGGGTATAGATGCTCCACTTGTCGGCCATCACCACGCTACCGGGATTGTCGACTGGCCCGGCGATTACGTCGCCGGCGACGTAATCGAAGCCTGAGCAGATCGCCGCGGTGGCGAGGCTCAGCGAGGATATACCGTAGAGATACGAGCGCAGGCCGGAACGCGCCGCCCGCGCGGCGAATTTCTCGATTCTGCCGATCATATCGGTTTCCGACCCGGGCGTTTCGTGCAGATCGGCGCCGACGCCATAGGCGCCAAGCGACACGAAATCCTTGAAGTCCGTCGTGTTGATATTGATCCGCAGCAGCATCGAGCGTCCGACCCGGCTCACCGCCGACAGCACCGGATGCGCCTGCGAGAACCATGAATCGAAGGGCAACTCCAGTATTTCCAGCACGATCAGGGCGCGCACCTCGCTCGGCACCTCGGCGGCGACCAAGCCGAGATAGCCGTCCAATCGCTCGCCGAGCCAGCCGGCGCGTTTGGCTGCCGGGATCGCCGGTCCGGCTTGCAGGCGGTCGACCTCGCGCTCGATCGAGACC
>JACQAF010000262.1 GCA_016195145.1 Rhodospirillales bacterium | reverse complement strand
GGTGAAGAATTTCAGCTTCCCGAACCATGTGGTGCGGATCGGCGAACGCATTTTTTTCAGCCAGGACGACGACGTCGCCGTGGTCCAGGCCCTGCTCGACCGGGCGTTGACGGCGGCGCCGGGGCTGGCGGTGCTGCCGCCGCCCAACGTCCTCTATCGCGGCACGCTCGACGGCGTCAGCGAATTCGCCATGCGCTATTACATCGCCGATTACAAGGACAAGGATTCGGCCACCGAGAGCGTCTGGCGTTCGGTGATCGATCACGTCAAACGGTCGCCGCACCGCATCATCACCCCGCGCCGACAGATCGAGCTGATCCAGGACCTGCCGGCGGATGCGGTGGCGGCATTCGTCCGCAAATAGCCGCGCGGACGATGCCGGCGTTGCGCACCATCGGCTATCAGGGCGCGCGGCTCGCCGATTTCATCGCAACCTTGCGCGCCGCCGGCGTAACGACGCTGGTCGATGTGCGCGCGATCCCGTGGTCGCGCCGGCCCGAATTCGCCCAGGCGGCGCTTGCCGAGGCGGTCGCGGCGGCCGGCATCTCCTATGTCCATCTGCGCGGGCTCGGCAATCCGGCGAAACATGCGCCGCCCGCAGAAAATGCGCCGGCCGAATCCTATCGCGCCGCCTATATGCGTCATCTCGACAGCCCGGCGGCACTGGCCGATCTCGACCGCGCGGCGACGCTGGCGCGCGACGGCAATGCGTGCCTGATGTGTCTCGAGCGCAATCCGCGCGATTGCCACCGTTCGCTGACCGCCGAGACGCTCGCCCGCATCACCGGCCTGCCGGTCGATCATCTGCTGGTCGTCGATCCCGACGCCCCGCGCCTGCTTTAGGAACCTACGGGGCGCAGGTGCGGAAGCCGGCGAAAACGTCGGTGCGGTCGGGGGTGAAGAAATTCCGGTAGCCGTTGCGGGCGAGCCGCGGCGCGGTCGCCCAGCATCCGCCGCGCAAGACCTTGCGGGTGCCGAACCAGGGCTGCGAATAGTCCTTGTAGGGATCGGGCGAGAAGCCGGGGAACGGCGCGAAGGTCGATGCCGTCCATTCCCAGACATTGCCGAGCATCTGGCGGCAACCGAAGGCGCTGTCGCCATCGGCGAAGGCGGCGACATCGGCGAGGCCGTCATGCGCGAAGCCGAGATTGACGCGGGCCGGCGTCGGCGGTGCGTCGCCCCACGGATAGCGCCGCTTGATCGGCGCAAGGCCGGTTCCGCCCGCATTCGGCGCGCCGGCGGCGGCGACCTCCCATTCGGCTTCGCTCGGCAGGCGCCGGCCGGCCCAGCGACAATAGGCATCGGCCTCGTGCCAACCGAGAAACGTTACCGGCGCATGCGGGGGCAGCGCTTCCTCGCGGTCATAGCGCCGCCAGCGCAGCCCCTGCCATTTGCCGCCGAGCCAATAGCGCGGCCGCTCGGCGTTCGTTTCCGTGCGCCACGCCCATCCCGCCTCGTTCCACCACTGGCGGTTCTGGTAACCGCCGGCATCGACGAAGGCGGCGAACTCCGCATTGGTCACCGGCGCGCGGGCGATGCGGAACGGCGCCGCCTCGACCGGATGCGCCCATTTCTCGTTGTCGAAGATAAAGCCCTCGTCGGACGTAGAGCCGAGACGCCAGGTGCCGCCGGGAATCGCCACGTCGCCGGGCCACGGGCCGGCGGCCGGCGGCGGCGTCGCGCCGACGAAATGCGGCGCGGGGTAGGCAAGCGTCTGGCGGGTATAGGCGAGCGCCTCGACATGCATGTCCTCGTGCCGGGCGACAAGCTGGTAGAAATAAACGTCGCGCGCATCGGGCGGGCGGGCGTCGAGACGCGCGATCAGCCGGCGTTCGACCTCGGCGAGATAGGCGTGCGTGCGCGCAAGGTCCGGCAACGGCAGGCTCCAGCGCGTCGCGTGCGCGACGGCGCTCGAATCCCACAGGGCGTCGGCGCCGTCGATCAGCGGCGGCCGGCCGTCGAGGCCGCGCAGGATCCAGTGCTCGTGAAACCAGCCGATATGGCCGATTTCCCACAGCACGGGGTTGACGATGTCGATCTGCGGGCCCATCAATCGGGGTCCGTCGAGCCCGGCGACGACCTCGAGAAGGCGCGCGCGGGCGGCGCGCAGGCCGGCGATCAGCTCGCCCGCCTCGGGAACGGTTGACTTATCGGGGGACCGGAACGCCGTCGCCATGCATATCGTCCTTGTGACACCCGCCGCCCGCGGCACCCGCCACGGCAACCGCACCACGGCGGTGCGCTGGGCCCGTATTCTGCGCCGCCTCGGCCACCGGGTGAAGATCGCAACCGATTACGCCGGCGAGCCGGCGGCGCTGATGATCGCCGTCCATGCCTGGCGCAGCGCCGCCGCCATCGCCCGCTTCCGCGCCGCGCGGCCGCAGGGCAAGCTGATCCTCGCGCTGAGCGGCACCGACATCAACGAATATCTTGCTGCCGACCCCGCGCCGACCTTGCGCTCGATGGAGACGGCCGACCGGCTGGTCATGCTCCACGACGCGGCGATCGGCAAGGTGCCCCGTCGTCTGCGCGGCAAAATACGGGTGATCCATCAATCCGCGCCGCCGCTGCCTCGCCCGCGGAGGTTCGGCGGTCGGCATTTCACCGCTGCCGTTATCGGCCATCTGCGCGAGGTGAAGGACCCCTTGCGCGCAGCCGCCGCGTCACGGCTTCTGCCGGAAGGGTCGCGGCTGCGCGTCGTGCATGTGGGCGCTGCGCACACGCCTGTCTGGGCGGCTGAGGCCGAAGCCGAGATGCGCGCCAATCCGCGTTATGTCTGGCGCGGCGATGTGTCGGGGGCAGCGGTGCGCCGGCTGCTGGCGCAGAGCCATCTTCTCGTCCACACATCGCTCGCCGAAGGCGGGGCCAACGCGGTGTCCGAAGCCGTCATCGCCGGCGTGCCGGTGATCGCCTCGCGGATCGAGGGCAATATCGGCCTGCTGGGACGCGACTATCCGGGCTATTTCGCGGTCGGCGATACGGCGGCTCTCGCCCGTCTGCTGCGCCGGGCAGAAAATGACAGGGAATTCTATCGTCTGCTCAAGCGCAAATGTCGGGCCCGGGCGCGTATGTTCCGGCCGGCGCGCGAAGTCGGGGCGTGGCGGCGGCTTCTCGGCGAGATCAGCGACGGCTGATGCGGATCGGCGACAGTGCATCGCTTTGCGGCAGGACCCGCCCGATGATCGCCGTGCGGGCGTAGCCGAGGCGTTTCAGCTCGTCGATGCAAGTTGCCGTGGCATCGGTCGGCACGCTGGCCAGCAGCCCGCCCGCCGTCTGCGGATCGAACAGCAGCGCGAAGCGCGGATCGCGTGCCGCCGTCTCGACGTCGTGCACGGCGCGGCGCAGACGGACGTTCTGCGGCTGAAGCGAGCTGAAGATGCCGGCGCGCGTCGTCTCCAGCGCGCCGTCGAGCAGCGGCACCGCGTCGATATCGAGTTCGATATCGACGCCTGACGGCTTGACCATCTCGACCAGATGGCCGAGCAGGCCGAAGCCGGTGACATCGGTGCAGGCGGCGGCGCCGTGGCGCTGGAGGCAGGCGGCGGCGTCGCGCGCCGAAACGGTCATCGAGGCGAGTGCGGCGTCGATCCACGCCCCTTTCGCCTTGTTGCGCATCGCGGCGGCGAATAGCGTGCCGGTGCCGATCGGCTTGGTGAGGATCAGGCTCTGGCCCGGCGCGAGGCCCGCCTTGCGCAGGATGGCGTTCTCGTTGATCAGGCCGTTGATGGCGAAGCCGAGGGCGAGTTCCGCCCCCTCGCTCGTATGGCCGCCGACCAGCGCGGTGTCGGCCGCATCGAGCGTCTTGAGCGCGCCCGACATCATCTGGAACAGATCGTCTTCGATTTTCGCCTCGAGGCCGTAGGGAACCGAGGCGATGGCGAGCGCGGTTTGCGGCTCCGCCCCCATGGCGAAGACGTCGCCGAGCGCATGATTGGCCGCGATCTGGCCGAAGACATACGGATCGTCGACGAACGAGCGGAAGAAATCCACCGTATGCACCATCGCCTTGCCCGCCGGCACGCGGACCACGGCCGCATCGTCGGGCGCGCCGAGGCCGATCAGCACATCGTCGCGTGTCCGGCCGTCGAGGCGGCCGATAACCCGCGACAGGACCGAACTGCCGACCTTGGCCCCGCAGCCGCCGCAGCGCATGGCAATGGCCGAGATTTCCTTCAGCGCCGCACCGTCGGCGACGCCGGCGGCGATCACCGGCCCCGCATGCGCCGGCATTTCCGGCAGATCGCTGAACTTGCGCATGAAGCGACGATCGATCCAGTCCTTGAGCCGCCACAGCCAGCGCCCTTCGGCGGTCCAGCCGCCGCGCGAGGCGATGGCGTATTTGTCGCCGGTCGAGATCAGCGACAGGAATTCGCGTTGCGGCACGAAGGGCTGCGGCGCCTCGCCGGCGAGCGCGCGGCGCAGATTGTCGGCGAGCGGCCGGCCCTGGCGCACGGCAAACACGCCGGCCTTGGGGCGCGGATGATCGACGACAGCGGCGACATCGCCGGCAGCGAAGATGTCCGGATCGGTCAGGCTCTGCAGCGTGTCGCGCACCTTGACGAAGCCGGCCTCGTCGCAATCAAGGCCCGCATCCCCGGGCCACGGCGCGGCGCCGGCCTGCGTCACCCACAAGATTTCATCGAGCGGGATTTCGGCTCCGTTGGCGCATCGTACCAGCCCCGGTTCGACCGCGACGACCGGATGGCCGAGATGAACGGCAATGCCGCGCGCAGCGAGCGTGCGGGCGAATGCAGCCTGAACCTTGGGGTTATGGGTCGGCAGCAGGCCGTTGGCGGTGACGAGATGGAAGCTGACGCGGTCGGGATCGCGCCCGGCGGCGCGCATCAGGTGGCGCAGGCGAAATTGGATGGCGAGCGTCAGCTCTATCCCGCCCGCGCCGCCGCCGACGAGGCCGATGCGCAACGGCCCGTCCGAGGCCATGACGCGGGCGACGATCTTTTCCCAGCGGCCGGCGAAACGGTCGATCGGCTTGACCGGCGTGGCGAAATCGGCGGCGCCGGGCACATCGGCCTGGCGCGGGCGCGAACCGATATCGAGCGACAGCACGTCATAGGGTACTGGCGGGCGGTTCGCGCACAAGACGCGCCGGTTGGCACGGTCGATGCCGACCGCCTCGTCGTGATAAAGCCGCGCGCCGGCGAACCCGGCGAGCGGGCGCAGGTCGATATGGCATTCCTCGAACGTATAGTGGCCGGCGATGAAGCCCGGCAGCATGCCGGAATACGGCGTGAGGACGTCGCGGGCGATCAGCGTCAGACGCACGCCCGGCATCTTCTTCATACCGAAGTTTTTCAGGACAAAGACATGGGCGTGACCGCCGCCGATCAGCACCAGATCCTTGACCGTCGGGGTATCCGCCGGCGTCATGTGTCGAAGTTTATATCGTTCAGGCGCGCAGGTAGTGAATGCTGAACAGGCAGTCGTCGTCGGTCCACACCCGCTCCGGCCGGAAGCCGGCGCGGACCGCGAGCGCCCGGAACTCCTCGACCGCGTACTTATAGGAGTTTTCGGTGTGAATTGTTTCGCCGGCGGCGAAAGCGAAGGCCTGGCCGGCGACCGACACGCGCTGTGTGGCGAGGCTCTCGAGATGCATCTCGATCCGCCCCTCGATCGGGTTGTAGAAGGCGCGATGCCGGAAGCGGTCGCGAACAAAATTGCCGTCGAGCTCACGGTTGATGCGGTCGAGAAGGTTGAGGTTGAAGTCGGCGGTGACGCCGGCCGCGTCGTTATAGGCGGCGTTGAGGATGTCCTCGTCCTTCTTAAGGTCGACGCCGACAAGAAGACCGCCGCGCGCGTCCTTGAGCAGGCTGGCGGCGTTGCGCAGGAAGGCGAGCGCCTCGGTCGGGGTGAAATTACCGATGGTCGAGCCGGTGAATAGTCCGGCGAGCGTATCGGGCTGCCGGCGCGGCGGCGGCAGGCGGAACGCGCCGGTGAAATCGGCGATCAGCGCGGTGACGCCGAGCGCCGGATAGTCGGCGGCGATGCGCGCGGTCGACGCCGCGAGATGTTCGGACGATATATCGACGGCGACGTAGGAAACCGGGTCTT
>JACQAF010000252.1 GCA_016195145.1 Rhodospirillales bacterium | reverse complement strand
CGATCATAAACGCGGCAGCGGCGCCGAGGGGGTGGTCGGCACCTACCGTCTGCTGCGGCGCTCGTCGGCCGAGCGCTCCGGCGGCTTCTACACGGCGACCGAATTCGACATCGCCAAGCTATTGGCGTTTCCGGGCGAGATTCTCGAACTTGGCCGTTCCTGCGTCGATGTCGCCTACCGGACGCGCCCGACGATGCAGCTTTTGTGGCGTGGCATCGCCAGCTACATCTTCGATCGCAACATCACGCTCATGTTCGGCTGCGCCAGCCTGTCGGGAACCGATCCGCAGGCGCTGGCCCTGCCGCTATCCTATCTGCATCATTATCATCTGGCGCCGCCCAACCTACGGGCCCGCGCCTTGCCCGGCCGTTATGTCGACATGAACATGCTGTCGCCGGGCGAAATCGACACCGACGCCGCGGTCGCCCAGCTCGATGCGCGCGCGGCGCTGGCGGTGCTGCCGCCCCTGATCAAGGGGTATTTACGCCTCGGCGGCCTGATCGGCGAAGGGGCCGTGATCGATCCGCAGTTCAACACCACCGATGTTTGCATCATCGTCGTCACCGACCGCGTTACCGACAAGTATTTCAACCATTACCGGCGCAAAATCGGCGGCGGTTCCGAATAGAGCAGGCATGATCGCTTCACCGCTTCGCGCTTTGTGGCGTTCGCTGGTTTATCTCGCCCTCACCCTGCCGTTGATGCCGGTTCAGGCGCTGGGCCTGGCGGCAGGCGCCGGATTCACCCGGCGCCTGCCGGTCGTCTATAATCGGCTTGTCTGCCGCCTGCTCGGCCTGCGCGTCGAGGCGAGCGGCGAGATTGCCCCGGTTCAACCGGTGCTGTTCATCGCCAATCACGTTTCGTATTTCGACATCGCCATTCTGTCGTCGCTGGTCGATACATGCTTCGTCGCCAAGCGCGAGGTCGCCGGCTGGCCGCTTTTCGGCTGGCTGGCGAAGCTCCAGCGCACCGTGTTCATCGCCCGGCGGCGCGGCGGCGTGACCGACGAGCGCGATGGGGTCGTCCACCGCCTCAGCGAGGGGCGCAACGTGGTTCTCTTCGCCGAAGGTACGAGCGGCGACGGGAACCGCATCCTTCCGTTCAAGAGCGCGCTGTTCAGCGTCGCCCAGGCGACGATCGATGGCCGCCCGCTGGTTGTCCAGCCGGTCAGCCTCGCCTATACGCGGCTCGACGGCATGCCGCTCGGTCGCCAGTGGCGACCGTTCGTCGCCTGGTACGGGGATATGGACATGGCGCCCCATTTATGGACGGCGATTGGCCTCGGCCGGCTCACGGTCATGGTCGAGTTTCACCGGCCGGCGACCATGGCCGAGTTCGGCACGCGCAAGGCGCTGGCCGGGTATTGCGAACGCCAGGTCGCCTCCGGGCTCGCCGCCGCCAATAGCGGCCGGCGGCCGGCGTCCCTTGCCCCGCCCGAGGCAGTCGCCGCCAATCCGGCCACCAATCCCGCCACCGGGACATGACAAATACTGGTTTCGAATCCCTGTCCCAGGCCCTTATTTCGGGCCCGTATGCTCGTCTCGAGCCCCGCGGCTTGACAGGGGGGGAGGGGGTGGTAGGGTTTAACGATTCCGCGGATACGTGCGCGTGACGAAAAAGCTTTTCATTAAAACCTACGGCTGCCAGATGAACGCCTACGACTCCGCCCGCATGGCGGACGTCTTAGCGCCGCTCGGCTATGCGCCGGTCGAACGGGCCGACGAGGCGGACCTCATCATCCTCAACACCTGCCATATTCGTGAAAAGGCGGCAGAGAAGGTGTTTTCGGAACTCGGTCGGCTGAAGCCGCTTACGGCTGACGATCCGGCGCGCGGCAAGGCGGGGGCGCTGATCGCCGTCGCTGGCTGCGTCGCCCAGGCCGAGGGCGCGGAAATCGTTCGCCGCGCCCCGTTCGTCGACATGGTGTTCGGCCCGCAGACCTATCACCGCCTGCCCGAACTTGTCGCCCGCGCTGCACGGCGCGAAGGGGCGGTTCTCGACACCGATTTCCCCGTCGAACCCAAATTCGATCATTTGCCGGCCGGCGAGGGGCCCGGGGCGCTCTCGGCGTTTCTCACCGTGCAGGAAGGCTGCGACAAGTTCTGTTCGTTCTGCGTCGTGCCATATACGCGGGGAGCGGAATATTCGCGCCCCGCAGCCGAGATCGAGGCCGAGGCGCGACGGCTGGTGGCGCGCGGCGCGGCGGAGATCTCGCTCCTCGGGCAGAACGTCAACGCCTATCACGGCGTCGACGAAGCCGGGCGGCGCGTCGGCCTCGGCCGGCTGATCGCGCGGCTGGCGCGCATCGCGGGGTTGATGCGGCTGCGCTACATCACCTCGCATCCGCGCGACGTCGATGACGAGCTGATCGCCGTTCACGCCGACGAGCCGAAGCTGATGCCGTTTCTGCATCTTCCCGTGCAGTCGGGATCGGACCGTATTCTCGCGGCTATGAATCGCGGCCATCGCGCCGAGGATTACCGCCATATCGTCGAACGCCTGCGCGCCGCCCGCCCCGATCTCGCGCTGTCGTCCGATTTCATCGTCGGCTTTCCGGGCGAAAGCGACGCCGATTTCGAAGCGACCCTCGATCTCGTGCGCGCGATCCGATTCGCCAGCGCGTTTTCCTTCAAGTTCAGCCCGCGCCCCGGCACGCCGGCCGCCCATATCGACAGCCAGGTTCCCGAGGCGGTCAAGGACGAGCGCCTGCAACGCCTTCAGGCCCTGCTGCGCGCGCAGCAGGACGCGTTCAACCGCGCCGCCTGCGGTCAAACCATGCCCGTGCTTTTCGAACGGCCAGGCCGGCATGCCGGCCAGCTCGCCGGCCGCTCGCCCTATCTGCAGGCAGTCCATGTCGATGCGCCGGCCGCGCTCGTTGGCCGGATCGCGCCGGTCCGCATTGTGGCCGTCGGCTCGAACAGTCTGGCCGGTGCGCTGGCCGACGAAGCTGCGGCGGCGCCGGCGGAGATGTCGGCTTGAGTACGATATCCCCCTCGCCGGGCGGCGCGCCGATCCATCTTCAGTTCGATGACAACACATTGCTGCCGCTTCTGTTCGGCGAGCATTCGCGCCATCTTGCGCGCATCGAGCAGCGCCTTGGCGTTTCCCTCGCCCAGCGCGGCAACCGGCTAGCGATTTCGGGGCCGCATTCCGGCTGCGCCGCGGCGCGCGACGCGCTGGTGGCGCTCTATGACCGGCTGCAACGCGGGCTGACGATCGATATGGGCGAGGTGGATGCTGCGGTTCGCTTCGCCGAGGCGGCCGACGGCCACGCCGCCAATGTCGACCTGTTCGGCAGCGAAGACCTGACCATCCGCACGCGCAAGCGTCATGTCGGGCCGCGCACGCAGAATCAAGGGGCATATCTGCGGGCGCTGCGCGACTACGAAATGGTCTTCGGCCTCGGTCCGGCGGGCACCGGCAAGACCTATCTCGCCGTCGCGGCCGCGGTCGACATGCTGATCTCGGGGCGGGTCGACCGCATCATCCTGTCGCGTCCGGCGGTCGAGGCGGGCGAACGGCTGGGGTTCCTGCCCGGCGACGTGCGCGAGAAGGTCGATCCCTATCTGCGGCCGCTTTACGACGCGCTTTACGACATGCTGCCGGGCGACCAGGTGATGAAGCGGCTGGCCTCGGGCGAAATCGAGATCGCGCCGCTCGCCTTCATGCGCGGCCGCACGCTGGCCAATTCCTACGTCATCCTCGACGAGGCGCAGAACACCAGCCCGGTGCAGATGAAGATGTTTCTTACCCGCCTCGGCGAAAACAGCCGCATGGCGGTGACCGGCGATCTGAGCCAGGTCGACCTGCCGCCGGGGGCGCGATCCGGCCTGTTCGACGCCATCGAGGCGCTCGCCGGCATCGATACGATCGGCATCGTCCGCTTCGGGGCCGAGGACGTCGTGCGCCACTCGCTGGTGACGCGCATCGTGCGCGCCTACGACGCGCACGAAAACGCCCGCCGCGCGAAACCAACGTCCGAGAGGCCGAAGCGATGACCCGCCGCCGCAAGGACGTGCAGGTATCGGTGCGCATCGACGCGCCGGCCTGGCGGCGCGCGGCGCTGCGGGTCGAAGCCGTGGCGCGGCGCGCGGCGCTGGCCGCGGTCAGGGCCGGCGCGGCCGGACCCGCGGCGGCGGGCGAAATCGCCGTGGTGCTGGCCGACGACGCGGCTGTCCGGGCGCTCAATCTCGATTATCGCGGCCAGGACAAGCCGACCAATGTTCTGTCGTTTCCGGTGCATGACGAGGACCGCTCCCCGCCGGCCGGCGCGCCGACGCTGCTCGGCGACGTGATTATCGCCTTCGGCGTTGCCGCGCACGAAGCCGCGCGCGACGGGAAAACGCTTCCCGACCACCTGGCCCATCTCGTCGTGCATGGGGTGCTGCATCTCTTCGGCCACGATCATCAAGACGACGCCGAAGCGACGCGGATGGAAGCGCTGGAGACGCGCATTCTTGCCGGCCTCGGCGTTGCCGATCCCTACCGGATTGCCGCACCGGCGCCGGCGATCCGGCGGCGGCGCGCATGAGCGACCCGGCCCCCCCCGGATCGATGGCCCATCGCGGTTTCGCCGACCGTCTGCGCGACCGTCTGCGCGACATCTTCCGCGCCCGGGGGGCCGAAGGGGCCCTGCGCGACACGATCGAGGAGATCATCGAGGAGGTCGAGGAAGGGCGCCATTCGCTGGCTGAAATCGGCGCGCAGGAACGCACGCTGCTGCGCAATATTTTCAAGCTGCGCGAGCTGACGACTTATGACGTGATGGTGCCGCGCGCCGATATCATCACCGTCAGCTACGACGTATCGCTCGCCGATCTGGTCAAGGCGATGACCCGCGAGGCGCATTCGCGCATGCCCGTCTTCCGCGATTCGCTCGACGATGTGATCGGCTTCGTTCACATCAAGGACGTGATGCAGTTCTGGGGCGGCGGGCGCGAATTCAAGCTCGCCGATATCCTGCGCCGGCTTCTTTTCGTGGCGCCGTCGATGCGGTTGCTCGATCTCCTGCTCGAGATGCGCAAGACTCGCCTGCACATGGCGCTGGTGGTCGACGAATATGGCGGCGTCGATGGTCTCGTCACCATCGAGGATTTGGTCGAGGAAATCGTCGGCGAGATCGAGGATGAACACGATGTCGACGAAGGACCACGGTTGGTGCGCGAGAGCGAGGAAACCGTGCTTGCCGATGCACGATTGCCGATCGGTGAATTCGAACAGCAGATCGGCCCCATCCTGACCGCCGAGGAGCGCGCCGCCGATATCGACACCATCGGCGGCCTGGTCGTCGCCCGGGCCGGGCGGCTGCCCAGCCGTGGCGAGGTGATCGTGCACCCCGCCGGCTTCGAGTTCGAGATTCTCGACGCCGATCCGCGCCGCCTGAAGCGCCTTAAGGTTCGGCGCGTGGCGGCGGGAGTAACGGGCAGAAGATCGTGATCGCAAGCGTTCTCGCGCGCACCGCCGCCGGTTCGGCCGGGCTGGCGCAGGGGATCGGCGTGCTCGCCGGTTGGCGGCGGGCGCTTGCGGCCGTCGCGTTGGGCGCCGCGGCGACCGGGGCGTTGCCGCCGGTCTATTTGTGGCCGCTTGCGGCGGTGGCGTTCACCGGGCTCGTCTGGCTGGTCGATGGCGCGTCCGGCCCGCGCCGGGCGTTTGCCGCCGGTTGGTGGTTCGGTTTCGGGCATTTCGTCACCGGGCTTTACTGGATCGCCCATGCATTGCTGACCGACGCCGAGAAATTCGCCTGGATGATTCCATTCGCGGTGTTCGGCCTGTCGGCCGTGTTTGCGATCTATTGCGGGTTGGCGACGCTGGTTCTCAAGCTTTCCCGGGCGCGCGGCATCGCCGGCGTGCTGGTTCTCGCCGTTGCCTGGACCGGCGGCGAGTGGTTGCGCGGGCATCTTTTGTCGGGATTTCCGTGGAATCTGATCGGCTCGATCTGGGTCGATTATCCGCCGATGATGCAAGCCGCCGCGCTGTTCGGCGCGTACGGCCTAAGCCTGGCGACGGTGGCGCTCGCCGCGATGCCGGCGACCCTGGCCGGGGCTGCCGGCCGACTCCCGACCCGCTGGGCTGGCGTTGGCGTCGCCGCGGCCGTTCTGGTGCTCGGCTGGGGGTTCGGCCAGCTGCGGCTGTCGATGGCGGCGGATGACTTCGTGCCGGGGATTCGCCTACGGCTGGTCCAGCCCAATGTTCCGCAGAACATCAAGTGGGACCCGGCGATGCGCGAAGAACATTTCCGCAAGACGCTGGCGCTGTCCCGCGAACCGGGTTTTGAAGGCCGGACGCATATCATCTGGCCGGAGACGGCGACGCCGTTCACCATCGACGACAACGCCCAGCGTCGCCTGGCGCTCGCCGCCGTCACTCCACCGGGCGGGTTGCTGATCACCGGCGCGCCGCGCATCGAACGCGACGCCGACGGCCGGTTTCGCGGCATCTGGAACAGCCTTCATGCCGTCGACGGCAGCGGCGCCATCGTCGGCACCTACGATAAATTCCATCTCGTGCCGTTCGGCGAGTACGTGCCGTTGCGCAGTATTCTCGGTTTCGCCAAGGTGACCCCCGGAGCGATCGACTTTTCCGCCGGCCACGGTCCCGCGACACTCGATCTTCCCGGCCTGCCCAAGGTCAGCCCGCTGATCTGTTACGAGATAATTTTTCCCGCCCGGGTCGTCGACCCGACCGACCGGCCGGGCTGGATCGTCAACCTGACCAACGACGCCTGGTTCGGCATCTCTTCGGGGCCTTATCAGCATTTCGCCGCGGCGCGGTTGCGCGCGGTCGAGGAAGGCCTGCCGGTGGTGCGGGCGGCGAATAACGGCATATCGGCGGTCGTCGATCCGTATGGCCGGGTGATCGGGCGACTCGGCCTTGGCCGCACCGGCGTGGTCGACGCCGATCTGCCGCGCGCCATCGATCCGCCGTTCTATGCGCGCTGGGGGGATGCGCCGCTTGCCGCGCTGGCGGGGATTTTTCTCGGGCTCGCCGCCCTGCTGCGCCGGCGCGACTAGGGTTCACATAGCGGTAATATAACGAAGCGAAGACTCGGCAAAACGATCCACAGGCGCTTCGACTGGCTAATTCTCATTTTAATATTCAGATCATTGACCTAATACAACCATTTGACGTAATGTTCGTAAATAATGCGTGTCCGGACGATTCGCCGTTAATCGTCCGGGTTTCAGGGGAGGATATATGCCACCTATTCCGCGTCGTCGCGGGCGAAGCCGGACACCCGATGGCCGGCCGCATCCCGTCGACGTTCATGTGGGCCAGCGCATCCGGCTGCGCCGGACGCTTCTCGGCTGGAGCCAGGAGAAACTCGGGCGCACGCTCGGCCTGACCTTCCAGCAGGTCCAGAAATACGAACGCGGCGCCAATCGGGTCGGCGCCTCGCGGCTTTATGAATTGTCGCGGATTCTCGAGGTGCCGGTCGCCTATTTTTTCGAGGATATCGGCGCCGACGCGATGATCCGCTCGTCGCCTCAGCCGGCGGCGAAAACGGCGGATGGCGAGGGGATCGGAGCCATGGCGCGGCGCGAAACGCTCGAATTGATGCGCGCCTATTACCGGATCCCGGACCCCAAGGTCCGCCGGCAGGTCTTCGAGATGACCAAGGCGCTCGCCCGCGAATCGCGTTAGCGTCGCGCGGCGTCGGCCGGCTTATAGCCCGGATGGGTTAGGTCCGGGCGAATCAGCCAAATCCCAGTTGACGTTATAGGGAAAGCTTGTCACAAAGCGCCCGGCCGGCGGCCTGCCGGCTGCCGGCGGTCGCGGGTTTCCGATCGTCGGTCGAAATTCCCCCGGAGGTAAAGGGCGCATGCGCAAGGGCGACTTCGTATTTACCAGCGAATCCGTGTCCGAAGGTCATCCGGACAAGGTGTGCGACCGTATTTCCGACGCGGTCGTCGATGCTTTTCTCGCCGCCGATCCCTATGCGCGCGTCGCGTGCGAAACCCTGGTGACGACCAACCGCATCGTGCTTGCCGGCGAGGTGCGCGGCCCGCGCGGGCTGGTCGGCAAGGACGGCAAGGTCAAGAAGGAAAAGCTCGAACAGATCGCCCGCCGGGCGGTCAAGGATATCGGCTACGAGCAGAAGGGCTTCCATTGGAAGAAGGCGAAGTTCTCCTGCTACCTGCACGGCCAGTCGGCTGACATCGCCATGGGCGTCGACGCCAAGGGCAACAGGGACGAAGGCGCTGGCGACCAAGGCATCATGTTCGGCTACGCTTGCAACGAAACGCCCGAATTGATGCCGGCGCCGATCCAGTTCGCGCATAGCATCCTGCGCGAGCTGGCCGAGGTGCGCCATTCGGGCAAGGAACCGCTGCTCGGCCCCGACGCCAAGAGCCAGGTTACGCTGCAATACGTCAAAGGCAAGCCGGTGCGCGCCACCGCCGTCGTCGTTTCAACCCAGCACAGCGACAAGATCGACCAGGACGAAGTGCGCGAGATCGTCCGGCCCTACGTGCTCAAGGTCCTGCCGAACGGCTGGATGTGCGAACCCGAGCATTTCTATGTCAATCCGACCGGCCGGTTCGTGATCGGCGGTCCGGATGGCGACGCCGGTCTCACCGGCCGCAAGATCATCGTCGACACCTATGGTGGCGCCGCTCCGCATGGTGGCGGCGCATTCTCGGGCAAGGATCCGACCAAGGTCGACCGGTCGGCCGCCTATGCCGCCCGCTACCTGGCCAAGAACGTGGTCGCGGCCGGACTGGCGGATCGCTGCACCATCCAGCTGTCTTATGCCATCGGCGTGGCCCGTCCGCTGTCGGTCTATGTCGACACCGAAGGAACCGGCCGGGTGGACGAGGAAAAGCTGTCGAAAACCTTGCAGGATCTCGTCGATCTCAGCCCGCGCGGCATTCGCGAACATCTCAGCCTCAACAAGCCGATCTACACCCGCACCTCGTCCTACGGCCATTTCGGCCGCGCGCCCGAGAAGGATGGCGGGTTCTCGTGGGAAAAAACCGACCTGGTCAAGGACCTTAAGTCGGCGTTTACGACGTAGGCCGCCACCCGGCGGGCCTGTCAAGACGACGCTGACCCCGGCAGGTCGGTTCGGCGCGGAGACGTGACGGTGGACGATCCCGAACGTCGCCTCATCCATTCCTATGGCCGCCGACGCGGGCGCAAGCTGCGCGGCAACCAGAAACAGCTTCTGGCCGACGCGTTGCCGCGGGTTCGGATCGCGGCGCCGGGGGCGGGCGAAATGCTCGATCCTCGGGCGTTGTTTGCGCCCCGCCCGGCTTCGGTATGGTTGGAAATCGGCTTTGGTGCGGGTGAGCATCTCGTTGCCCAGGCAGCGGCGCATCCCGATACCGGCATGATCGGGGCCGAGCCTTATGTGAACGGCGTCGTCGCGTTGTTAACCAAGCTCGAGGCGGGCCGTCTTGCCAATATCCGCATCTGGCCCGGCGACGCGCGCGAGCTTATTCCCGCCTTTCCGCCCGCGTCGCTCGACCGGGTTTTCATCCTCTTCCCCGATCCCTGGCCGAAAGCGCGCCATCACAAGCGCCGGTTGATCGGCCCGGAACTGCTCGATGCGCTGGCCCGGGCGATGAAGCCGGGGGCGGAACTGCGCATCGCCACCGACGATGCCGATTATCTCGTCTGGACGCTCGAACGCCTGACCGGCCATCCGGCGTTTGTCTGGCTGGCGCGCGGCCCGGCCGATTGGCGGCATCGCCCGGCCGACTGGCCGGCGACCCGGTACGAGGAAGAGGCCCGCGCTGCGGGGCGCAAGGCGACCTATCTGTGCTTCGCCCGCTGCCTCGCCCGCCGGCCGGCATGCCTTGAAAGCCCTTGCCTTGCGGCCGGGATGGGGTATAGTCCCGGCCATATATACGGTCCGGTCGGTTGACACGGATCGCCAAAAAAACAAGTGGGCCCAACGGCCCACTTTTTTGTTGGCGGCGTGACAAAACCGGTCGGACCGGCCGATGAAACAGCATGCACCTGGACTTTCCATACCCCACATGAGTCGCGAAGGCGCTGTCGACCGATTGATCTCTCCCACCCTTGCGGGGATGGGCTATGCGCTGGTGCGAGTGCTGGTTTCGGGCGGCCAGCGGCCGACAGTGCAGATCATGGCTGAGCGTGCGGACGGGCGGCCGATGTCGCTCGACGATTGCGAGGCGATCAGTCGGGCGGTCTCGGCCAAGCTCGATGTCGAGGACCCGATACCCTCGTCCTACACGCTCGAAGTCAGCTCGCCGGGGATCGACCGTCCGCTAGTCAAGCCGGCCGATTTCCAGCGCTTCGCGGGCTTTGTCGCCCGCGTCGAGACGCGCATCCGGCTGGCCGGCCAGCGCAAGTTTTCCGGCCGGATCAACCAGGCGGACGATATGCATGTCCGGCTGGCCCTCGACGATGGGGAGGTGGAGATCCCCTTTACCGACATCACCCGCGCCCGGCTGGTATTGACCGACGACCTTATCGCCGCCACGGCCCAATCGCAGCCGGCCGAGCGGCACTGACGCATAACCGGATAAGAAAGAGACGGAATCATGGAACGCGCAACCGCTTATAACCGCATCGAGATGCTGCAGGTCGCCGATACGGTCGCCCGCGAAAAAGGCATCGAGCGCGAACAGGTGCTGGAGGCGATGGAGCAGGCGATCCAGAAGGCCGGGCGCGCCAAGTACGGCCACGAACACGATATCCGCGCCCATATCGACCGCGCGACCGGCGAGATGCAGCTGCTGCGTTATCGCCAGGTCGCCGAGCCGATCGAGAACGACGCCACCCAGATGTCGCTAGTCGAGGCGCAGGAAAAGAACCCCGACGCCCAAATCGGCGACTGGATCACCGACCCGCTGCCGCCGATCGATTTCGGCCGCATCGCCGCCCAGACGGCGAAACAGGTCATCGTCCAGCGCGTGCGCGAGGCCGAACGCAAGCGCCAGTACGGAGAATACAAGGACCGCATCGGCGAGATCGTCAACGGCCTGGTCAAGCGGGTCGAATTCGGCAACGTTACGGTCGATCTCGGCCGCGCCGAGGCCATCCTGCGCCGCGACGAATGCATCCCGCGCGAACTGTTCAAGACCTCGGAGCGCGTGCGCGCCTATATCTACGACGTGCGCGAGGAAACGCGCGGGCCGCAGATTTTCCTGTCGCGCACCCATCCGCAATTTACCGCCAAGCTGTTCGCCCAGGAAGTGCCCGAAATCTACGACGGCATCATCGAGATCAAGGCGGTCGCCCGCGACCCCGGCAGCCGCGCCAAGATCGCAGTCATCTCCAACGATTCCTCGATCGACCCGGTCGGCGCCTGCGTCGGCATGCGCGGCAGCCGCGTTCAGGCCGTGGTCGCCGAGTTGCAGGGCGAGAAGATCGACATCATTCCCTGGTCGTCCGATCCGGCGACGTTCGTCGTCAATGCGCTTGCCCCGGCCGAGGTGTCGAAGGTCGTGCTCGATGAAGAGGCGCGGCGGATCGAGGTCGTCGTGCCCGACGACCAGCTATCGCTCGCCATCGGCCGGCGCGGCCAGAACGTGCGCCTCGCCTCGATGCTGACCGGCTGGGCGATCGACATCCTGACCGACGCCGAGGAATCGGAGCGCCGGCAGGAAGAATTCAAGACCCGCTCCGCCCTGTTCGTCGAGGCGCTCGATGTCGACGACGTGATCGCCGGCCTCTTGGTCACCGAAGGTTTTATCAAGATCGAGGACGTGGCGCAGGTGCCGGTCGAGGAGCTGGCGAGCATCGAAGGCTTCGACGAGAGTATCGCGCAGGAATTGAGCAACCGCGCCCAGAACTGGATCTCCGGCCAGAACGAGAAACTCACCGCCCGCTTTAACGAGCTTGGCGTGGCCGAGGACGTGGCCGCGATCGAGGGCCTGACGCCCGCCATGCTGGTCAAGCTCGGCGAGAAGGAGGTCAAGACGCTGGACGATCTCGGCGATCTGGCGAGCGACGAGCTGCGCGACATCGTCGGCAAGGACGAACTCGAGGAGGAAGCGGCCAACGCCATCATCATGGCGGCGCGCGCCCACT
>JACQAF010000251.1 GCA_016195145.1 Rhodospirillales bacterium | reverse complement strand
GGCGGCGGCGGTGACGGCGTCGCGGGCAGCGAGGTCGGCGGCGGCGGCGGCGCAGGCGGCGGCGTGGTGGGCGTCGCGGGCAGCGAGGTCGGCGGCGGCGGCGGCGTGGTCATCGGCGATGGCGGCGGCGTCGATAGCAGCGCGCAGTTCATCGGCCGTCGCTTCGCCGCGCAGAAACTTGCGCCCGATTTCAATCGCGCGGCGCGGCCGGTTATCGCCGGGGCGCTCGCGCTCGAACGCCGGCAGCGCTCGTTCGGCGAAGTCGAGCACGGCTATCGCCGCGAGACGACGGCCGGCCTCGCCCATGACGACGCACAGAACCCACAGCGTGTCATTGAGACCCAGAATCCGGAGTGCATCGAGCAGGGAGAGCGGCGCGTCGTCTGCCTCGGTCTTGCCGAGGCCGGCGAGCAGGGCAACCCAACTGTCCTTGCACGGGCCGGCGGCGCGGATGGCCGCGAGGGTGGTGCGCGGCGTCATCGCGGCAACTCCCGGACGCGCAAATCCTCGGGCCATTCGGCCGGGTCGCCGCCCTTGCGGTCGCGCAGGAGGACGCGAACGTCGTCACCCCGACCGCCATAGAGATAGCCGTGCGGGTCTTCCTCGGTCCGCGTGCCGGCAGGCCACTCGGTCGGCGCGCAACCCCCGAACCCGGCGGCGGCGCGGTCGATCACCCGCGCGCCCATCTGCTTCACGAAGACGGGGATGCCGGTCTTGCGGCCATGGCGAAGCGCGTCGCGTATGTTGTCGACACGCGACCGCCGCGCTTTCGGGCCGGACTCGCCGCCGACGATGATCCAATCGAGGAAGCGCCAGCCGCGCCAGTCGACTTGTCCAAGCGCCGGCTCGTAGGAGACGAAGGTGGTCCAGCCCAGCTTGGCGACCCGCATGAGCCAGTCGCGGCGATCGCCGGCCGATGCCCGGTCTTCGACCGAAGCGCCGAGCCAGACGTTTTTCAGCGGCGCTCGCGCGATGACACGCGGCGGCCACCTGCTGATAAAATCCAACATCCGTTCCGGCCGCTTGGTTAAAATTAGGAAGGTGTGCCGCCGGAACAGCGTCATGGTGGCGAACACCCGGCCGATTTCCTCAGTCGCCAGTTGCTCGTGAAACAGATCGCTCGTCGAGTTGACAAAAATCCGGCGCGACCTTTGCCAATGGAGAGGCAGGTCGAGTTTTTCTTCGATCAGGGACACCTTCCCGGTCCAGCGCGGCTCGCCGTTGCGCCATTCGGCGTATCCGTGCCCCCATTCACCGGGCTTCGAAAACCGCGCCGCCGCCCTCTCCGCATAGCAGTTGCGGCACCCTTCGGACACGCGCGTGCAGCCCTTCACCGGGTTCCATGTTGCATCGGCCCACTCGATGTCTGTGCTATCGGACATCGGATTTGCCCTTCACCGAAATGAACGCCCGGCAGGTGGTTTCGTCGGACCTGTACCGAAGCGAGGCGCCGCCCTCGGTGGCGCATTCGCTCACGAGAAGGTCGGCGTTTTCCCGGCTCATCGGTCCCTCTCCGGTTGGCTGCGTTCGATGAACGACGCTGGTACGGATTCGGCCGGTACGTGTCGGGGCGGCATGCCCTGCGGGCCGCGGTTTGCCGCGCGCGCCATATCCGATGCGAGCCGGGCCTCGTATGCTTCAATCGCACCCTCGATCCGGCGCGCCGCAGAGGCCGCGCCGCCGTTGGCGGCCAAGTCGGACGCAATCGCCCGCAGATCCATGCGGAGGTCCTTATCCACGTCGGTTCGCCCACGAATAAGGGGGTTTATCCATTGCCACACGATGGCGATTCGCAGCAGCGAGGAGGCCCTCGCGGTCAACCGTCGTTCGCCCGAGCTTCCAGTGCGATGCGCCCACAGGCGCGATCTCGCAGTCGCGCGATCTCAAGAAGCGCACCAACCGGGCCGCACTCTCGACCTCCTCGGTCCCGTCGACAGCGAGAGGAACGACCGCCGGCGGAAGATCGAGCGGCGTTGTTTTCGGCGGCACCGCCTTTGCGGTCACGATCCGCAAATCGCCGAGCGTCGCCGGTCGCACAGATGGCTTGGCCGGTTTTTTTTTGTTTTTCGGCCTTATCGCATCGACCGACGCAGGCGGCGCGACCACCGCCGACATCTCTCGATACAGGATTGCTTGCAACGCGCAAGCGATGTTGCCCCCATTGTTATGCCGTTCCACGCGGGCCTTGATCAGCGCCGCCGACAAATCGGTCTGGGCTAAAGCATCGCGCAGAGCGATCAGATCGGCACCGCCGGCGACCGAGGCGAACACTGCGTTCATAAGCGGTCCGCCGAAGGCGCTTGGCGTTTCCGGATGCGATGCAGCGATGATGGCGAGTGCGTTGGTCGTTGTCTGGTCGCCATACCGCGCGACCGCTCGAGAGATCGCCCCGACGGACGAGGTGACCAGCGGCTTATGTCGACCTGTCTGAACACGGGCAATAGTTACCCCGGCGGCGTCGCAGGCCGCTTTGACCCGCCGCGGCAGATCTTCGCCCGCGACTAGCGCCGACCAGAATTGCTGGATTGGCTGGACGGCGACACGGTCGCGATTTAGGGCCAGGAACAAGGCTGCCTGCTCGGCGACTGTGGACGTCTCGATAACAATACAGGGCAGATCAGCGGTGAGGTCACGGAGACGCGCGGCGGCAAGACGATGCTGACCGTCGATGACGGCGTATTTGCCGGCACGCCCCGGCGTGACCGTGAGGGAACCGATCAACCGCCAATCGAATTTCCCGGCAATCCGCCGGATACTGTTTTGCCCGTCCGCGCGGACCGGGCGCTGATACGTATGATCGACGAACAGCGACGCGACATTGATCCAGCGAAGTTCCGGGCGCGCGCCGCCGATCATCGCGATTCCTCGGCGCGCATCCGCTCTAGTTCGTGTCTCAAATCGTTTGGCAGCGGCGGCACGTCGGCGTTCTCTACGGTCGAGAGCACCCATGTCTGTTCGACGACGGCCAGTGCCAGCGACTCGGCGTTGAATATCTCGCGTAAATCGCCGAGTGTCCGGCCCTGCTCCAAATTTTCCGAGAGAAGCTGGGCTATGTCATCCGAGAAGATCATGAGCGGCGCGCCGGTTCGCGACGCACGACGGCTCGGTGTGAGTTTGACGCTGAGCGGCCGGCCGAGGTCATAAGCGGCCGCCGGCGAGCTGGCCGGCATGTAGCCGATATACAGATGGAATTGCAGATCGCCGCCCGACGGAGCATGCCAGCGCGTTTTGATCGCGCGAATCTCCTGCCGATCCGGCAAGTGGAGCCGCGACGCCCCTGTCATATCGCGACCTCTGCGGTCGCCGCGACATCGGGCGGCTCAAACACGCCGACCTCGTTTCCCCAAACATCCCATCCCGGCCGGCGCGCCCGCGCGAATAGCTCGACACCCGGTCCGCCCCCGGTAAGCCGCTCGATGCAAGCGAAGACTTCGTCCGGTTTCCGGCTGTGTTCGCGCTGCGGAGCGACGACGACCTGGGGCACGCCCTTATCGGCACGCCGGTAACCGTTGCCGCGCGTCGCCAACAGGCATAGCTCCGCGCCGGCGCGCGTATGCTTCCCCTGATTCATGCGCAACCGGATCGACCTCCCGTCCTCGCCAGATGAAGCGGCCTTAACCCACACGAAGCCGATCGATTTGTAGTTGAAGCCCCACGCGTCGAGGACCATTTGCGCGCGGCGCAACATGTCGGGCTGCGTTACCCACAGGAACAGGACCGCGTCGCGCGCCGCGATCTGCGCGACCGGCAGCGAACATATTTCGGTCAATGTCATTGTCGGGTAGTGTCGGAGGGCGCTCCGGCCCGCGCCGCGTTTCGACCACAGATCGTATGGCCACGGCGGATCGCCGACGACTACTCGGTATTTGCCGGCGGCGGGTAAGGAGAGGAGGCTACGCATCTGGATGCACCAGCTAGCGGGGGGTCTTTCCTTCGCCTGAAAAAGAGCCGGCGGGGCCATCCATCGGAAAGGACGGTCCCGCCGGCAAGTTCAGGGAGGACTCGCTGGCGACGGCCCGACGGGCATCGCCCTCCCCCGCCCGCTTGTCGGTCGCGGACGGAAGCTCGGAATCGCGCTCCGCAGCCATAACGGCGGCCATGGTGCGATGATGGCGAAACGGCCACGACGCGCCGACAGGGCGCGGATCAACGGCGCTGCTTGGGTGCATTGTCATGTTCTTTCTTGCGGCCGAATCCGGCGCGCTCGGCAAAGGCCTCGACGCGATGCGCGACCTGTTCGCGCAATCTGGCGGCAATATGCAACAGAGCGTCGAAATCCCGCAGCCAGGTCGACGCCTCGCGTGAGTCGAGCCGACCGTCCTGTAAAAATTCAGCGCCCTCGGCGAACACCGTCGAGGCCTCCTTGCCGAGCCGCGCCAGTCCGACGGCAAAGTCCGCATAAGCCGCGTCGGGATGCAGCGGGAACAGCGCGAGCCCGGCGTCGGCGGCCAGAAATCTCGTGACATCGTGGCAGCCGGTCGCGCGCTGGAGCGCGAGGGCAACGTCGATTGGCATATGCACGTGCGCCGCTGCGGGATCGGTATAGGCGTGCATGGTCGATGGCTTGACCCGAGTCTGCGACGCCGCCGCCTCGATCCCGCCGGCGGCCTTGACCAGCGCCGCCGCCGCCTCCTTCGCTGTGCCGTAATGCCGCGGCTTATAGCTGTCGAGCCGTGAGGTCATCGTATTTTCCCCTCATTGTTCCGGCAGACAACGCCGTCACGGCGGGTGATCATCCGCGTCATGGCTTGGTCGTGCTCCCCTTTCGGCGTCGCCATGCGCCCTCCGCAGCGGCGGCGGTCTCGTCGGTTTCGACCGGCGCATGGAAATCGGCCGGGATGATTGCCTCAAGCCGACGCAGCGTGTCGGTGCGCGGATTCCAGCCCGGTGTGTTGAAATCGCGCAGCGCGTTCGGGGTGAGTCCGGCCTTGATCGCGAAACGGGCCGGCCGCCACTTGTGATAGGCGGCATAGGCGCGGATGCGGTCGAGGGTGCGGTCGAGGGTGGTCATCGTCGGCCACCTTAATCGCATAACTTTGCGAACGTCAAATATAAAATCGCAAAACATTGATATCTCATAGAGATGCGATCCGGGCGACCATAGCCACCATGTCCGAATCCGACGCCCAGCGCCGCCGCGCCGCGCTCAAGCGCTTCATGGAATTGCGCGGCCTCAAGGCCCTGCCCTGGTGCCGGCGGGCGCATGTCGGCTCCGGCAACCTCTACAATTTCTTTGCCGGGCGCTCCGATTCACTGTCGGCACGCGTGCTCGAAAAATTGGCGCGCGCCGAGAACGTCTCTGTCGACGCGCTGCTCGGCGAATCGGCGGTGCCGGGCAACGTGCCCCTGCTTGGCTGGATCGGCGCGGGGGCACAAATCCTGTGGGTTGACAACCAGGATCGCACGGAAATGGTCGATGCCCCGCCCGGCCTAGTCGTGGGTGCGGCGGTGCGGGTGCGCGGCGATTCGATGGAGCCGGTCTATCGCGACGGCGACCTCCTGTTCTATGAGCGCCGGAACGACGTTGGCGCCGACGTCCACGGCCGCGACTGCGTGGTCCATGTCCATGACGGCCCGGTCTATCTCAAGACGGTGGCGCGCGGCCGCGACGGGTTGTACCATCTGACCGGATACAATCAGCGCGAGCCGCTGGTTGACCAGCGGCTCGACTGGGCAGCCCCAGTCGTCTGGATCAAGCGGGGATAGCTGCCCAAACGGGGAGGTGACGATGGGCATTTCGAAGAAGGTCGTCGACCGGATGTCGGCGCAGCTCAGACGTTACAAAGCCGCGCTCGCCGATGCCAAGAGCCGAGACGTTAACGAGTCGGACACCGTGGTCATCATCGGCGACATGCTCGCTGACCTGTTTGGCTACAAGAAATATTCCGAGATCACCACCGAGCTCGCCATCCGCGGCACCTACGTTGATCTTGCCGTCAAAGTCGACAATGAATTGCGCTTTCTGGTCGAGGCCAAGGCGATCAACGCGCCGCTCAAGGAGTCCTACGTCAAGCAGGCGATCGACTATGGCGCGAATAACGGCATCGAATGGGTTGTTCTGACCAACGGTGCCGTCTGGCAATTCTACAAGATCCATTTCCGACAGCCGATCGATAAGTCTCTGGTCTACGAAATTGACCTGCTCAACGTCGATCCCAAAGATGACCAGATGCTTGAATGTTTTGGCACCCTCGCGCGGGAGGAATTCACCAAACAGTCGATGTCCGCCTTCTTTCAGCAACAGCAAGCCATTAGCCGGTTCTCCCTCGCCGCGGCATTACTCAGCCCATCGGTGATCCGGGCGCTGCGCCGCGAACTGCGCCTGATCGCTCCGAAGCTGCGGGTCGAGGACGACTACCTCAGCGCGATCCTTGAGAACGAGGTTCTGAAGCGCGACGTAGTGACCAGCGACGAAGCCCAGCGGGCGCGGGCCGCCTTTGCCCGCGCCGCACGCGCCGAAGCCAAGGACAAGGAATCAGTCGGGGTGCCCGCCGTGCCGGCGGCGGCGGCGGATGCACAGGAATTGACATGACATATCTCGTGGCTGGCCACGGCGCGAGTTAGATATATTTTTGGGTGTACAGACCTTAGAATGAATTGGATGCGTTAACATCCTTGTAACGAACAATAATTAAGATGGCTGACGACCCGAGAATGTCGGACGCTGCTGACGTTATTTTTGTGGCGGAACCCAATCATGCGGTCAGTATTCAGTAGTCGAAAGATTCGGCCAGTGATCCAAGAAAACTGACTTCTAGGATTCGTACCGCGCTATCGGCACCGGCTAGCGCGTGGGTGTTTTCGCCTGTATGCCGGGTCGAGTTGTGCCCCGGCGATGATCGTGATCAATCATATGGCATGGCCGATGCGGATGGACGCGTTAACCGCTTTGGTCCCTGCCCTCATGACCGATCATCCATGACCCAAGCGTTTTTAACTGGGCGGCGCGCGCGGGTCGTGCCGGAACGGCTTGGTTTCGGTTCTGGTTAATGACCCCTTGATCACAAGATCACAATTTTATGCGATCATATTTGACATAATCGCAATTTTATGCGAATTTATCTCCATCAACCCTCGATGGAGGCCGCGATGTCCTCACCCCCGCCCCTTGCCGATCCCACCGGCGAACGCCGTTCGCCGGCCCTGACCCCGACCTGGCTGCGCCGACGCGTCGCACCGGGAACGGCGTTCGCCTGCATTTATGAGAGTATGGTCGACGGATGTCACTATCGGTTGGAGCCGACAGAGTCGCATTACGTACCTAGCTGGCGAATCCTGCGCGACGGTGTTCACGTAGCGCCCGCCCGCCTCCTGCAATATGCCAAAAAGGCTGTCCTGATCGATCTCGCTGAGCGCCAATATGCTGCAGCCGAGGCAGCACGGGCGCGGCCGTCACCTGACTGCCAATTAAACTCACATCCCGCCCCCGCTGTGCCGCGTAGTCGGGACGTGCCATGAGCAATACGCCACGCACGGCCGATAGCGACATCGGCTCCTTTATCCTGTCGATGACGCTCGAGAACCTGATCCGCAACGCCGAAACCGGCAGCCCAGAGCGGCTGTTCGGCTTCGCGCGCGCCTGCCGCGAGGCGGCACAGGTTCTCGAAGTCGGTGCCAAGGTCGTCGACGGCCGGCTGCACCGCGACGCCGCCACGTTGCTGCGCAACGCCGCAAGCCGCGCGGAACTGAATGCCGCGCGGCGGGCCGCGCGCGATGCCGCATATGCCGGGCGGCGCACCGAGGAAAACATTCGTGACTTGAGGCATCGCCCCCCGTCACGCCGCCAGCCGTTGATCGGCGCGGCCAACAACGACGAGGCGCAACCAACGTCGCCGGTGTAACGACGACGCCTTTTCCACCCTTGATAAGGAACCTCCAATGTTACAACCCGCATCAACCGCGCCAACCGCGCCAACCGCTTTAACCACCGCAACCCTGTCGACCAAAGCCTCCGCGCCAAAATCTGAACTCATCCATATCGCGCACGCGGCGATCCATCCCTCGCCGGTCAATCCGCGCAAGCATTTCGACACGGAGAAGATCGCTCAGCTCGCCGACTCGATCGCCGCGCAAGGGCTCCTGCAAAATCTCGTCGTCCGGATGCGCCCGAAAGGGAAGCCTGGCGAATACGAAATAGCCGCGGGCGAGAATCGCTGGCGGGCCGTAGCCATGCTGATCGCGGACGGCCGCTGGCCCAAGGACGCAATCCTCCCGGTCAATGTTCGCACCCTCGATGATCGCGAGGTGATTGAACTCGCGCTGACGGAAAACGTTCAGCGCAAGGACCTGACCCCGATGGAAGAGGCCGAGGCCTTCCAGAGTTTGGTCAAATTGAAGGTGCCGACGGCAGATATCGCGCGCCGGGTCGGCTGTTCGCAACGTCACGTGCAACTCAGGCTCGACTTGGTCGAGCGGCTTCACCCGGCAGTTCAAAAGGCCCTGCGCGAGGGGGTGATCCGGTTCGATCACGCGCGCGAGATGACCCGCGCGCCGCATGACCGCCAGACCGATATCCTCAAGGAAATAATCCCGGGGCGCGGCGGCGAGGCCCGCCTCGACCGAGCTAGCGAAATTCGCCGCGCGGTTCAGCAGAGTCTGGTTCCCGTAGGGCGCGCCCTGTTCGACATCGGTCTCTACACCGGTGAAATTCGCGCCGATGAAACCGATCCGAAGCAGCGCTATTTCATGGATGTCGCTCTCTTCGAGCGGCTGCAGAAACAGGCGATTGCCGGCAAGCGGGCCGAACTGCTCAAAAAATGGAAATGGGTCGCTGTCGACAACGTCCATGAGGCCCGTCATCTGCCGTGGCATTACGAGAAAAAACACGACCATCCATTGGCCGGCGCCGTCATCACGGTAGGCCGCGACGGCGAAGTCGCCGTGCATGCCGGGGTTATCGACCGGACCGACGGCAAACGCGGCGGGTCGAAGAGCCGCTCCTCCGGCGGCACCACGGCGCGAGCCGCTAAAAACGCCGACAATTTCGACGAACGCGCCTTTGATCGCGCCTGTCGGGATATCAAGCTCCGGGCGCTGCAATCGGCTATTGTCAGCGATCCGCGCGCTGCTCAGCGCATCGTCTGCCTGGCGCTCCTGCCGGGCGGCGGAAACATTGCTGACGGACTTGGGGGCGTAGGCGTAGTGCCCCACAAACACGGCGACCCCGCGCCGGCAGTCAAGGCTGCCTTTAAGCAGCACCTCGCCACGCTCGTCAAACTGGACGGCGGCGAGACCTGGGCGCATCTCGTCGCCATGGCTTGGCCGCAACTCGACCACACTTTCGCGGCAGTTGTGGCCGCCGCGCTCGAGCCGCGATTTGGCAGACATTGGAAAGGTGGCGACGATCCATGCCTAGTCGCCATCGCCCGCACGCTCGGGGCCGATGTCGGCAAGATATGGACGTTCGACCAGAAGTTCCTTGACCTATGCGGCGTTCGTCAACTCGCGATCATCGCCCGGGATCGCGGGGTCGGCGCGACCAAACAGGACACGAAATCTTTACGCACGCAGATTCTCGCCGGCGGCAAGAAACTCGCCGGTTATGTCCCGCCGTGGCTGCGCTTCGCCGTCGCCGCCGATATTACGGCGGCATGCCGCACGGCTCCGGCCGCAACGCCGGCGGCGGGCGGCGCTGTCGCCGCACCAGCAGGAAAAATCAAACCTGCGGCGGCGCGGCCAAAACAACGAGCCAAGTCCAGCAAAGGAGGCAAGAAGTAACATGACCAAGCGTGTAGCGTCCCGGCGCGGCGGACCGGCCGATCCGATTGACTCCCGTGTCGGGACCCGCATCAGGGTACGACGCCAGTGCCTCGGCTGGTCGCAAACCAAGCTCGCCGGCCAGATCCGGATTTCGTTCCAGCAGCTGCAGAAGTACGAGAACGGGACTAACCGCGTGAGCGCCGGCCGGCTCGCCCGCATCGCTGACGCGCTGGACATCGATGTAGGCTGGTTCTTTCGCGACGACGCCGTGCCGCCCGCCCTCGAAGGCAATGACGCCAAGAGCAAGGAACTCTCGCGGCTGACCGCCATCTTCATGCGCCTGTCGAAGCCGGCGCGGCAGAAGCTGCGCCTCATTGCCACGGCGTTATCTGGCCCATGACCGCGACCGCCTCTCCGTCCGAACTGGCCGCGCTGGCGCTGCTTGCCGAGCATGGCGAACTGCGCCGCGTTGCCGACGACGTGCGGGTCTACTGGTTTCCGCCCGGCCGCGACCCCACGACCGGCGGCGCGGCCGCCGCTGATGCCGTGATGCAATCAGTCGCCGCCAAGCGATTCATTATGTTCGGTCCGGGCACGGCGCCCGACCTGGCGGTGATTACTGCCGCAGGCCATCGCGCCCTCGCCGGCCGTTGATGCCCTCTGGAGCCTGAGCCATGCCCGACCCGGCAAAGACATTGGCGAACGATCTTCTAGCCATTGCCGACGTCGCGTTGCGACTAGGCGTGCACAAGCGCACTATCTTGCGGCGCTGCGACGAGCATAACATCCACCCAATCAAGCTCGCGCGGGGCCGGCGTTTTCTGACAGCCGACGACGTGCACCGACTGATTGAGGCCATCCGATGCCCATCAAGCTCTTCCCCCCCGGAACACGCAAGAACAATCGCCACTGGATCGCGCGCGGGAGCGTCGGCGGGCGGCAGGTCGAGTTCTCAACGCGCCAGACAGACAAGGGACGCGCTCAAATCCGTTCTGACCAGATTGTCGCCGAGATCATCCAGCGCGACCCCGCGCGGGCGGTTCTAAGCTTTAACGACGCCGCGATTCGATATTTAGCCGCCAAGCGCCTTCATCCGTCCGATCGACGGCGGATTGAACGACTAATGCGGGAGCTTGGCCATTGTCTATTGACTGAATTTGTCGTCGACGATCTGATTTCAGCGGCCCGCCGTCTCTGCCCGGGGATTTCCGATTCCACGGTAAATCGAGAGTTTATTACGCCCGGTGCGGCGGTGTTGCATTATGCCGCCGATAACCGCTGGTGTCCCTACCGACGCATCCGGCGAATGCGAGAGCCAGATGCGGCCACGCGCTCACTGCGCCCCCAATCCGCCGCAGATCTCCTTGCAGCGGCCGACGATCCCGACCTGCGCCTTTTTCTCGCGCTAACGATTTTTCAGGGCCGCCGTGCTTCTGATGCACTCCAGATCGAGGGTGATATGCTCGATCTCGCGAACCGCCGGTTTCGCCAGAAAACGGGCAAGATCAAAACTTGGAAATGGTTTGCCTTGCATCCGGAAGTGACGAAGATTCTCGCGGATCGCGCGCCACTACCCGCCGGGCGACTGCTGCGATGGGGCTCGCTGCAGTCTGTCTATCATCACATCAAGAAGCTATGCCGGCGCACCGGAATCGCGTTTACGCCGCATATGGGGCGACATAGCTTTGCAACTTGGTTACGCGAGGAAGGAGCCGACTTGCGGCTCATCATGGAGGCCGGCGACTGGCGTAGCGTCAAGAGCGTCGTGCGTTATGCCGACGCAAATTTGGATCATGTCCGGGCAGCGCTGGCCAAGATCGGAAAGCGGAACAGCAAGTGAACATTTTCCCCCGGTCTTCCCCATAGAATCTGTCACGTGGGGTCAATTCAGGTCCATCCGGGTCCATCTGGGACCGATTTCGATTGCGTCAATGCATTGAAATCGCGGGAAAGGTGGTAGCGGCGGAGGGATTTGAACCCCCGACCAAGGGATTATGATTCCCCTGCTCTACCACTGAGCTACGCCGCCACATACCGAACCTGCCGGGCGGGCATCATATGGCCTAGCCCGGCGCGAAGGGAGCCCTAATACGCGTACCCCCGCCGGCCTGTCAAGCGCGACCCGGCCGGCCCGGATTTGACCGCCCCGGGCCAATTTTCCGGCTCTCTGCGCCGGTTGTATCTCGTGGCATCTCGAGCTGCCGCATATACGCCGACCCTAGCCAAGAGCGACGCGCTCGATTAAATTCCGTTCGCCACAACCTTTCATTGCAAGCATTCTCGATAAGGCTGGCATTGGCGCGGAGACGGCGAATGGCCGAGGAAGTGCGATTCGACCTTAGCGGCGTCCGGGCGGGATTCGTCGCCTGCCTGCCGATTACCGTTTCGGTGTTCGCCTATGGCTTCGTTTTCGGGCTTCTGACCGGCCAGGCGGGCATCGATATCGCCAAGGCGGTGATGATGAGCGCCCTTGTCTTTGCCGGCTCGGCGCAATTCGTGGCCCTCGACATGTGGGTCTCGCCGTTGCCGGTGGGCGCGCTCGTGCTGACCACGCTGATCATCAATCTGCGTCACGTTCTGATGGGGGCCGCCTTGCGCCCCTGGTTCGGCTCGCTGTCGCCAGGCGCCGCGTATGGTTCGATGTTCTTCATGACCGACGAAAACTGGGCGCTCACCATGCGCGAATTCATGCGCGGCGGGCGCAACGCCGGTTTCCTTCTCGGCAGCGGGCTGGCGGTTTTCCTCGCCTGGGTCAGCGCGACCGCCGCCGGCGCCGCCGCCGGTGGGGCGATCCGCGACCCGGCCGCTTACGGTCTCGATTTTGCGTTCACTGCGGTATTCATCGCGCTTCTGGTCGGCTTGTGGCGCGGACGTAGCGACATCCTTCCCTGGCTGGCAGCAGCGGCGGCGGCAGCAGCAGCCGCGGCGTTCGTGCCGGGGAAATGGTACATCCTGATCGGTAGTCTCGCCGGTACGGCCATCGGCGCCTGGCAACGGGAGCCGGCGCGCGATGAGCGATGATACGCTGGCCATCTTGGCGATCGCCGGCATGGCGGCCGCGACCTATTTCACCCGGGCGAGCGGGCTGTGGTTGGCACGACGATTTCCGCTCTCGCCACGGGTCGCAGCCATACTGGAATATGTTCCCGGTACGGTGATCGTATCGTTGATCGCCCCGACCGTACTCACCAGAAGCCCAGCCGAGGCCATCGCCGCCGGGGTCACCGTGCTGGTCAGCATCGTCACCGGCAGCCTGCCGATCGCCATGACCGCCGGCGTCGCTGCGGTGTGGCTTGGCCGCAGCGTTATTGGCGGGTAAGACGCGGGCGCCTCGGTATCGAGGCAGAGTGACTGTGGCGAAGGTCGCCGGTCACGACCTTCGCCACAGCCGACGAGGTTGCCTGGGAAGGCAAACACCCCGCAGTCAGTTTTACTACTTCGGTTGTAAGGAGGAGTCAAGAAATACAACTTAAAATTGTTACAATCGAAACCAGTTTCCAACAGAAAACCCGCTGCCGATCCGCCAGCAAAAATCGGCATGCCAAGCGAATCGAAAATTGATATAACGAATTGATTTATATAATTACCCAAGCAGACCCGGGAGCCACCCGATCAGGCGCGGGAAGGCTCGCGCTGGATCCAGCCGCCGCCGAGCACCCGCGAACCGCGATAAAATACGCAGGCTTGACCGGGGGCGACGCCGAACTCGGGGCGTTCAAGGACGATTTCGGCGGCGCCCTGCTCGCTGATACACAACGTTGCCGGCGCCGGCGGGTTCGTCGAGCGGAGTTTCACCTCGACGGCGATGGGTAACCGAGGCAATCCCCTTTCGCCCAGCCAGTTGACGCCGCCCACGGCAATCGTCGTGCGCGCAAGCGCGGTCTTCGGACCGACGACAACACGCCGCGTCGTCGGGTCGACGCGCACGACATAAAGCGGCGCGCCGCCGCTCGTCCCCGCGCCGATGCCAAGCCCGCGTCGCTGACCGACCGTATAGCGAATAATGCCGTCATGCCGGCCAAGGACATTGCCGGCAAGGTCGACGATTTCGCCCGGTTCGCCGGCCTCGGGGCGCAAGCGTTCGACGATGCGCGAATAATCGCCTTGGGGAACGAAGCAGATATCCTGGCTGTCGGGTTTGGCCGCCACCGGCAGGGCAAAGCGCCGGGCCAGAGCCCGCGTCTCATCCTTGGGCAGATCGCCGAGCGGGAAGCGCAGATAGTCGAGCTGATCCCGCGTCGTAGCGAACAGAAAATAGCTCTGGTCGCGCGCCGGATCGGCGGCGCGATGCAGTTCGGCGCCCGCTGGCCCGTCGACCCGGCGGACATAGTGGCCGGTGGCGAGCGCATCGGCACCAAGCTCGCGCGCCGTGGCGACCAGATCGCGGAACTTGACCGTGCGGTTGCATTCGACGCACGGGATCGGCGTTTCACCACGGGCATAGGAATCGGCGAAGCGGTCGATCACCTCGGCCTTGAAGCGGCTCTCGTAATCGAGCACATAATGCGGGATGCCCAGCCGGTCGGCGACATTGCGGGCGTCGTGAATGTCCTGCCCGGCGCAGCACGCACCCTTACGGCCGACGGCACCCCCGTGATCGTAAAGCTGTAGGGTGATGCCGACGACGTCGTACCCCTGTTCGGCCAGCAGCGCGGCCGTGACCGACGAGTCGACCCCGCCTGACATGGCGACGACGACCAGCGTGTCCTGCGGCCGCTTGGCGATGCTGCTCGCGTTCATTGGCGAATTCCCATTGCCGCCCGAATGCCGAGGCCGGGCGGCTTCAATCCCGCTCCTCGAGCCACGCCATCTGGATGGCTTCGAGGATTTTCTCGTTCGATTTGTTCGGGTCGTCGGCGAAATCGGGCAACGCCTGAACCCATTTCCATAAATCGGTGAAACGTATGTTGACGACATCCGCGTCGGGATATGCCTCGTCGAGCGCGATCGCAATTTCGTTCACATCGGTCCAACGCAGCTTCACCGGCGCTCTCCCACGACGTTCACGGCCTATTTTTCCACCTTGTCGACCATCATGTTGCGGGTCGCCGAAGGCAGCGTGACGGTCAATCCATCAAGCTCTTCGGTGATGATAATCTGGCAACCGAGGCGCGACGTGTGGGTCAGCCCAAAGGCGAGATCGAGCATGTCTTCCTCGTCCTCGCTCGCCTCCTGCAGCCGCTCGTAATCCTCGCCGTCGACAATGACATGGCAGGTCGAACAGGCAAGCGATCCTTCGCAGGCGCCCTCCAGGTTGATGTTGTTGCGGTGCGCGATCTCAAGGACCGACAGGCCGACCGGAGCGTCGACTTCGCGCCGCGTGCCGTCGGGATCGATAAAGGTCATTTTGGGCATGGTGCCGTTCGTCTCCGTCCACACATTTGTTCGGGTTACGTATTTACCTCGTCCACATGCCGGCCGGCCAGCGCCGAACGAATCCCGCGATCCATCCGCCGCTCGGCAAAGGGCTTGGTAATCTCCTCCAACTCCTCGGCCACGGCAATAATGGCGTCACGGTCGAGGCCCGCCACCGCCGCATCGACCCGGGTCAGGACGGCCTCGATCGCCGCGCGCTCGGCGGACTGTAGCAGATCGCCATCGACCGCCAACGCAGATCGTACGGCGCTGGCGGCGCGTTCTGCCTCGACCTGCGCCTCGGTCAGGAGACGACGCTCCATGTCGTCGCGCGCGTGCTCGATCGACTCGCGCAACATCCGCGCCATCTCGTCCTCGCTGAGGCCATAGCTCGGCTTCACCTCGATACGGCTTTCGATCCCGGTCGTCTGCTCGGCCGCGCTCACCGTCAAAAGGCCGTCCGCATCGACGGCGAAGCTAACCCGGATACGCGCCGCGCCAGCGACCATCGGCGGAATGCCGCGCAGCTCGAACCGGGCCAGCGAGCGGCATTGATCGACCATCTCGCGCTCGCCCTGGACGACGTGAATCATCATCGCCGACTGGCCGTCCTGATAGGTGGTGAATTCCTGCGCCTTGGCCACCGGGATCGGCGTGTTGCGCTCGATAATCTTTTCGACCAGGCCGCCCATCGTCTCAAGCCCGAGCGACAGCGGCGTCACGTCGAGCAGCAACGTATCCGACCCATGGGTCAGCGCCTCGGCCTGCAGGGCGGCGCCGACCGCGACCACTTCGTCGGGATCGATGTTGGCGAGCGGCTCGCGCCCGAAAAACCCCGCCACCTTGCGACGGACCATGGGTACCCGCGTCGAACCGCCGACCAGAACCACGCCGCCGAGTTCCGCCGGCTCGACGCCGGCGTCTTCGAGCACATGACGGCAGATCTCGATCGTGCGATCGGCCAGCGGATCGATCAGGGTTTCCAGCACACGGATATCGAGGGCATGGCGCGAGGCGCGCTCGCCGATGGTCAGCGTGCCGATCCATTCATCCTGGCCCGACAGGCATTCCTTGGCCAGCCGCGCCACCACCAGCGCCAGCTTGGCCCCGGTCGAATCGACCGGCCCGCCGCGCTCCTTGAGAAAGCGGTCGGCGATTGCATGGTCGAAATCGTCGCCGCCGAGCGCCGCGTCGCCGCCGGTGGCGAGCACCTGGAATACGCCTTTTTCGAGGCGCAGAAGGGAGAAATCGAATGTTCCGCCACCCAGATCATAAACCGCGTACAGCCCCTCGGCCGCGCTGTCGAGGCCGTAGGCGAGCGCAGCCGCCGTCGGCTCGTTGACCAGACGCAAGACTTCGAGGCCGGCAAGCCGCGCCGCATCGCGTGTCGCCGTACGTGCCGCATCGTCAAAATAGGCCGGAACGGTGATCACCGCGCGATCGACCTTGCGCGCCAGCGCGGTTTCGGCCCGCGCCTTCACCGCGCGCAGGATATCGGCCGAAATCTCGACCGGCGACAGGACCCGCCCGCCGACCTTGAGGCGGACCATGCCGCCCTCGGCCGGCGGACCGATTTCATACGGCAACGCGCCGGCAAGCGCCTTCAAATCCCCGGCCCCACGCCCCATCAAGCGCTTGATCGAGCCGACGACCGCTTCCGGCCGGTCGAGCAGGACCCGGCGCGCCGCCTCGCCGACCGCCACCTCGCCGCCATCGAGATAAGCGACAAGCGAGGGAATAAGCGATGTGCCGCCTTCGTCGCGGAGCACTTCGGCCTTCTGGTCGGCGGCAATGGCGACGACCGAGTTGGTGGTGCCGAGATCGATGCCGACGGCAAGGCCGCGCTCGCCCTCGTGGGGCAGCGGCGTTTCGCCCGGCTCGTGGATCTGGAGCAGGTTCATGACTGGGCGGGCGCTGCAGCGGCCGGCGCAAAGCAGGCCCGGCGCGTCCGCGCCTCGTCGACCAGCTTGACGAGATATTTAAGACGCGTGGTCTCGCGGCCCGCCGTATCGAGGTCGCCGGCCGCGAAGGCGCCGCCGATATGGGCCAGACTTTGGTTCACATGCGCCTCGGCTTCGCGCAGCATTTGGGTTGCCGCCTCGCGGGTATCGGCCGCCGCCAGACCCTCGCGCAGCTCCATCTGTTCCATCAGCAGCGTCGGATCCTTGATCGTGTTGCAGCCGTCGGGGTTGGTGTCGATACCCCTGAGTTTCAAAAGATAGGTAGCGCGCGACAGCGGATCCTTGAGAGCCTCGTATGCCTCGTTCAGGCACACGGCCTGATTCTGCGAGATTGCTCGTTCGCGCGGCGTGCGAGTGGCGAAACGGTCGGGGTGAAGCTGGCGCTGGCGGGCGAAATAGCGCCGGTCAAGCTCCGCTGTATCGATGGCGAAGCGGATGTCGAGGCCGAGCCGGGCGAAATGATCCATCGGCCGGGGCGGCTGCACCGCCCAGCAGGTATTGCAGAACAGCGCGTCGGCGGCAATCGGTCCGTTGCATGACCAGCAGGCGACGATTCCATCGGGCTGGCCGGCCCCGGTTATTTTGTGCGCCACGTCATTCATCGCATCGCCCGCTTTATCCAATCCCTCGCATTATCGACCCGGCATCCCCAGAAACGCGACGGCCGGCCCGCCGGCCGGCCGTGCCGATCCGGCAAAGCCGGGGTCAGACGTGGAACGACTCGCCGCAACCGCACCGACCTTTTTCATTCGGATTGCGGAAGACGAAGCCGGATTGCAGCTTGTCCTCGACGAAATCCATCTCGGTGCCGAACAGGAACATCGACGCCTTGGGATCGATCAGGATGGTGATACCGTCGACCTCCACCGCCTCGTCGCCCGGTCCCTTGGCGTCGGCGTATTCGAGCGTATAGCTCAGCCCCGAACAGCCGCGGGTCCGCACGCTGACGCGCACGCCAGCCGACGGCTTGCCGCGCTTGGCGAGCAGCGCTTTCACGCGCTCCAGCGCCGCCGACGTCACCGCCATTGCCGATGCGCGCACGCGCGGCGACCGTTGAGCTGGAGGGCCATTTGTCGTCTGACTATTCGTCGTCTGGGGCGTCTCGTTCACGTCAATCGCTCCATCGGGAAAACTTCAGCTTACTCGGCCGCCTTCGCCGGGCTACGCTTGCTCCGGTAATCCAGGATCGCCGCCTTGATCGCGTCCTCTGCCAGGACCGAGCAGTGAATCTTGACCGGCGGCAGTGCCAGATGCTGAGCAATCTGGGTGTTCTTGATCGTTTCCGCCTCGTCGAGCGACTTGCCCTTGACCCACTCGGTGATCAGCGAGCTGGAGGCGATCGCCGAGCCGCATCCGAAGGTCTTGAACTTGGCGTCTTCGATGATCCCTTCCGGGCTTACCCTGATCTGCAGCTTCATAACGTCGCCGCAAGCCGGCGCGCCCACCAGGCCGGTGCCGACGCCCGGATCGTTCTTGTCGAGAGCGCCCACGTTGCGCGGGTGCTCGTAATGATCGATGACTTTTTCGCTATATGCCATGACTGTCTCCTTTATCCTTATATAAGCAATTGAGGCGCCAGTTAACAGCGCCTCAATGGGCCGCCCATTTGATCGACTTGATGTCGACCCCCTCCTGGGCCATTTCCCATAAGGGGCTCAAATCGCGCAGCTTTTGCACCGCTTCAACGATGCGGTCGGCGGCGTAGTCGACCTCCGCCTCGGTGGTAAACCGGCCGAATCCGATGCGCAGCGACGTGTGCGCCAGATCCTCGCCGACGCCCAGCGCACGCAGCACATAAGACGGCTCAAGCGACGCCGAGGTACAGGCGGAGCCCGACGATACCGACAGATCCTTGATCCCCATCATCAACCCCTCGCCCTCGACATAAGCGAAACTGATGTTGAGATTGCCGGGGATGCGCTGTTTCTCATCGCCGTTGAGGAAGACCTCGGGCAGCCGCCTGGTGACGCTGGCATAGAACCGGTCGCGCAGCATGGTCAGCTGCTCAGCTTCCGTGGCCATTTCGCGCTTGCAGATCGCCGCCGCCTCGCCCAGCCCGACGCAAAGCGGCGCCGGCAACGTGCCCGAACGCATGCCGCGCTCCTGCCCGCCGCCATGGATTAACGCCACCAGCCGCACGCGCGGTCGGCGACGGACATAGAGGACCCCGATGCCCTTCGGGCCGTACATCTTGTGTCCCGAAATGCTCATCAGGTCGATTTTCATGTCCTCGACATCGAGCGGAATCTTGCCCGCCGCCTGGGCGCAATCGGTATGGAAAAACACGTGGCGCGATCGGCATATCTCGCCAATCGCCTTGATCGGCTGGATGACGCCGACCTCGTTATTGACGCCCATGATCGAAACGAGGACGGTCTTGTCGGTGATCGTCCGCTTCAGGAGGTCGAGATCGACGAGGCCGTTCTTCTCCACCGGTAGATAGGTCACCTCGAAGCCTTCCTGCTCGAGATGGCGGCAGGTGTCGAGCACGCATTTATGCTCGGTGACCAGCGTGATGATATGATTCTTCTTGTCCTTGTAGAAACGCGCCACGCCTGCGACCGCCAGATTGTTCGATTCGGTGGCGCCCGAGGTGAAGATGATTTCGCGCTCGTCCGCCCCGATCAGCTCGGCGATCTGCTGGCGCGCCTGCTCTACCCCCTGTTCCGCTTCCCAGCCATGCGTGTGGTTGCGCGAGTGGGGGTTGCCGAATTTCTCGGTGAAATACGGCATCATCGCATTGAGAACCCGCGGGTCGAGCGGCGTTGTCGCCTGATAATCGAGATAAACGGGCCGAGCGGGCGCATTGCGCCGGTCTTCGGCGAGACTCTTCAGAATTGTCGCGGTCGCGGTCGTCATTCCGGGTTCCTTTTCTTCAAACCGATGCATTCGAGACTTGCGGCATCACGCTGCCATGGCCGCTAAGCCGAGCGAACAATCCGGTCCAGGTCTCGACAAACGAATCGATATCTGCCGCTTCCGTTCGCCAGCCCAGGCTGACGCGGATCGCCGTCGCGGCGCGCGGCGTATCCACGCCCATGGCGCGCAGCACATGCGAGGGGCGTACCTTGCCCGACGAACACGCCGATCCCGCGCTGACCGCGATGCCGGCAAGATCGAAAGCCATGACCTGCGTCTCGGCAGAAACGCCAGGCATGGCGATGCAGCTCGTATTGGGCAGGCGCGGGGAATCCGCGCCGAATATCTCGACGCCCGGCGCTACGCGGCGTAGACGCGCCTCCATCTCGTCGCGGCGCGCGGCAAGACCTTGCATCGCGGCAAGATCGTTCGCTGCCAGCGTCGCCGCCAGGCCGAAGCCGCGGATCGCGGCGATATTCTCGGTCCCGGCGCGCCGGCCGCGTTCCTGTCCGCCGCCACGCAGCAGCGGCGACAGTTCAACCCGGTCGGCGACGATCAGGGCGCCGGTTCCCTGCGGGCCGCCGAATTTATGGGCCGACAGGGCCAGGGAATCGACGCTCAGCGCCGCGAAATCGATCGCGACCTTGCCGGCCGCCTGAATAGCGTCGCAATGGACGAGCGCGCCGCGCGCATGGGCCAGTCGAACGATCTCGGCCATCGGCTGGATAACCCCGGTCTCGTTATTGGCCAACATCACCGCTACCAGCGCCGGTTGCGGATCGCGGGCGAGAAGTTCCTCGAGCGCCGCAGGATCGACACGGCCGCTGGCGTCGACGGGCGCGATTTCCGCGTCGGGCGCTGCGGCAAGGATCGAATCATGCTCGATTGCCGAGACGATCAGCCGTCGTCCGCCGCGCAAGCCGGCGAGCGCGAGGTTGTTTGCTTCGGTACCGCCGCCGGTAAAGACGACCTGCGCGTCACGTGCCCCGACCAGCGCCGCGACGTCGGCGCGCGCATTCTCGACCGCCCGCCGGGCGAGCCGCCCGAAGCGGTGCACCGACGACGCATTGCCAGTCTCGGCGAGCGCGGCGGACATCGCCCCGATCACCGCCGGCTTCAACGGCGCAGTCGCATTATGGTCGAGATACACCAAGCGGGTCATGGGCAGGTTGTCTAGTCCTCCTGTTAGGTTGCCGCGCCGGCTACTGGGCCGCCACGAGGGACGGCGTGCCGACCGCGTGATCGATCACGCCGCTGGTACCAAGCACGCGCCGATTGCACACATCGGCCAGCGAAACGGAACTGAGATAAAGATGGATCTGGTTGCCAAGCTCTTCCCACAAATCATGGGTCAGGCACCGGCTCCTGTCGCTGCGGCAACCGCCCGGCGAACCCGGCGCGCACCGTGTCGCACGAATCGGCTCGTCGACCGCAACAATGATGTCGGAAATCCGCGTCTCCGCCGCCAATAACGCAAGCAGATAGCCGCCGCCGGGCCCGCGCACGCTCTTGACCAAACCGCCCTTGCGCAGTTTGGCGAATAGCTGTTCGAGATACGACAGCGAGATTTCCTGGCGCTCGGCAATATCGGCCAGTGCGACCGGTCCGGTCCGGCCGTGATTGGCCAGATCGACCATCGCCATCACCGCATAGCGCCCTTTGGTGCTGAGTTTCACGGTGTTTCTCCTCTTTCGCCGTCTGTATTTATCCGTTGCGCCGGGTCATCGCTTTTCCGAAGCGACGACGCGAATCGAATGCCCGCCGCCGCTGACGCCGCTTTCCGGCGGTTCGCGCAAGGCCGCCATCAGTCCTTCGAGTTCGGCGACCCGGGCGCGCAAGACGCCGAGATCGGTGCACAATCCGTCGACCACCCGGGCAACCGGGTCGGGAAGATCGCCAGTCGAACCGTAGGCGCAAAACTCGCCCGGCTTTATCTGCGTCCGCCCGACGGCCTTGGCCGGAATGCCGACCACCGTCGCGCCCGCCGGCACGTCCTTAAGCACAACCGCGTTGGAGCCCACGCGGGCCCCCGCACCGACGACAACCGGGCCCAGGATGCTGGCGCCGGCGCCGACGATCACGCCGTCTTCGAGCGTGGGATGCCGCTTTTCGCGCTCAAGCGAAATGCCGCCCAGGGTCACACCGTGATAGAGCGTCACATCATCGCCGATGATGCCGGTCTCGCCGACCACCAGGCCCATGCCGTGATCGATAAACAGCCGTCGGCCGATCTGCGCGCCGGGGTGGATTTCGATCCCGGTCAGCATCCGGCCGATTTGCGACAGGAATCGGCCGAGCAGCAACCATCCACGCCGCCATGCCCCACGGGCTAGGCGGTGCATCAGTAATGCATGGAATCCTGGGTAACAGAGTACCACTTCGAGCCGGGAGCGGGCAGCAGGATCCCGCTTCATGATGGCATCGATATCTTCGCGAAGATGCTTGAAGCTCATGTGTCCAACTACCTAATATGATGCGCTCTGTGGAACCGACGGGCCCCGAGTCGCCTCAGGTGGGGGATTCTGGTTGGCGAGTCGACCGACAGGCCTGTATATTTAAAGTAAGTTATCCGAGTAGATCAGTCAAGATTGGATAGATTATATATGTGGCTATCTGCTATAAATCACCTACTAATAAACTTGGATATTCCTACTATAGCACCGCGACTATCGCTCGCCCCCCGGAGAAAAAATGCCTGACGTCATCATCAATGGCGCGGAAGGACGACTGGAAGGCCGTTACCTGCCGAGCCGTAACGAACGGGCACCTATCGCCCTGCTTTTGCATCCGCACCCCCAGCACGGCGGGACGATGCACAACAAGGTGGTCTACACGCTCAACCAGGCTTTTTCGCGCCTCGGGTTCGCCACGCTGCGGTTCAATTTCCGCGGTGTCGGCCGCTCGCAAGGCGGTTTTGGGCGCGGTGAAGGTGAGCTGACCGACGCTGCCTCGGCGCTTGACTGGCTACAAAGCTATAATCCCAACGCCGCCAGCTGCTGGATCGCCGGCTTTTCGTTCGGTGCCTGGATCGGCCTGCAGCTGCTCATGCGTCGACCGGAGATCGACCGCTTTATCGCCATCGCGCCGCCAGCCAATATCTATGATTTCAGCTTTCTTGCCCCGTGCCCCGCTTCGGGCCTGATCCTGCACGGCGATCGCGACGAAGTGGTGCCCGAGGAATCCTCGCGTAAGCTCAGCGAGAAGCTCGGCAAACAGCGCGACATCGAGATCGATTACCGGGTAATCAAGGGCGCCAACCATTTCTTCACCGACCGGCTCGACAAGCTTCAGGTGATCGTCGAGGAATATGCCGGTCAGGCCCTCGAGCCGGCGGCCAAGCTCGGCCGTAACAAGGACAAGAAGGCCGCTGCGCGCTAGTTCGCGATGAATATCTCCGATTTTTTACCTTGCTTAAAAATTGATCTTTAACGCGCGTTTCAATATAGACTTAAATCAGTAGTTGTGGAAAATTTAGCTCGATAATGGATCTTGCATATTTTGGATTTACCAGGGGGAATCAATGAGCGTGAAAGCTTTTGTTTCTACTGTGGCTCTGGCCGCAGTAGTGGCTGCTTGTTCGTCCATCGCAACTGGCACATCTCAACAGATACAGATTGTGACGGATCCGATAGGCGCAGAGTGCAAAGTCAACCGTGAGGGGGTAGTGATCGCAGTGGTCACATCGACCCCGGGCCCGGTTATCGTCGATCGAACCAAGCATAGCCTCACAATTGTCTGCCAGAAAGAAGGGTACGAGCCGACCGAGCAATTCGTTAAATCTGACATACAAGCGATGACGTTCGGCAATATCCTGATCGGCGGCGGCATTGGCTGGGCCATCGATTCGGCCTCTGGCGCCGACAACAAATACGATGAACTGGTTACGGTCGCACTCAAGAAAAAGTAAGAACGCGCCCAAGATTAGAAGCGTGATTGCAGATCTGCCGTTCCATTAATTGGACTATTGTCATGACCTGTCATGACCGGAAGTTGTCTTCCGGTCATGACTCTTTTCTATCCCGAATTCGGTGGGTGAAATAGCCGTCCACCGACGGTCGGTTGCTTGACCCCGGTCGTTGTCGGAAAGCTGAGCGGTAGGCTGAGTCGTGACCGCACGGCGAGGTAACCGAAGGCCTGCGCCTCAAGGGCGTCTCCATTCCAGCCGACTGCCTCGGCCCCCATCGCCTTCCCATCGAGACGCCGGGCCAGCGCCGCCATCAGGACCGGATTGCGCCGGCCGCCGCCAGTCACTACCCAGCCGGTCACGGGGGCGGGAAAATGCTTCGCTGCCGAAGCCGCCGCCGCCGCCGTGAATTCGGTCAGCGTCGCCGCACCATCCGCCGCCGACAGGCGGGCGACGGGGGTCGGATCGAAGGCATTGCGATCGAGGGATTTGGGCGGCGGGCGATCGAAATACGCATGCGCCATCAGACGGACAACCGCCTCTTCATCGACCGTGCCGGCCGCCGCGAGCGCGCCATTTTCGTCGAGGGTTTGCCCAGTCTTGGCCAACGTCCAGTCGTCGATCAGCGCATTGCCCGGCCCGGTATCGAAGGCAAGGATATCGTGATCCGCGCCGACCCACGTGACATTGGCCACGCCGCCGACATTGAGTACCGCAATCGGCCGGTTCAGCGGGCGCGCCATTGCCTGATGGAACACCGGTACGAACGGCGCTCCCTCGCCGCCCGCCGCCACATCGGCGCGGCGAAAATCGGCCACCACATCGATGCCGGCGCGGCGCGCCAGCAAGGCGCCGTCGCCGATCTGCCAGGTAACCCCTTCGCGCGGCCGGTGAACGATCGTCTGGCCGTGAAATCCGAGCAGATCCAGCTTCGTGCGGGCTATGCCGTGGACCGACAACAAGGTGTCGACCGCCGCCGCATGGGCCAGGGTCATGTCGCGCTCGACCGCCTTGACCGGGTGGCGGCCGCCGAGGGCGCGGCGCAGCCGCTCGCGCAAGGCCGGCGTATAAGGCAGCGTAATCGCCGGCCCGCAGGTTACGCGATCCTCGCCATCGGTTTCGACATAGGCGGCATCGATCCCGTCGAGCGAGGTGCCGCTCATCAGCCCGACAACGCACCAGATTTTCTTGTTCATCCCCGATTCCCGCCGCGCATGGATTTGTCGCCGGCCGGGCGATTGTGCTAGATCACCGGTCCTGCCGGCAAGTGCGGCCATCTTTGCGGACATTGACGATGTACGAACCCCACTCCGATTTCCTGCGCGTCCTCAGCGAGCGCGGCTATATCCATCAGTGCACCGATCTTGAGAATCTGGACCGGGCGGCGCTGGCCGGCCGGGTGACCGCCTATGTCGGCTACGATTGCACGGCCGATTCGCTCCATATCGGACATCTGGTCTCGATCATGATGCTGCGCTGGCTGCAAAAGACCGGGCACCGGCCGATCGCGCTGATGGGCGGCGGAACGACCAAGGTTGGCGACCCTTCGGGCAAGGACGAGACCCGCAAGCTGCTGACCGAGGAAGCCATCAGCGGCAACATGACGGCGATCAAACGGACATTCGCCAATTTCCTGTCGTTCGGCGGCGGCCCGACCGGCGCGGTCATGGCCAACAATGCCGACTGGCTCGACAGCCTGCACTATATTCCGCTGCTGCGCGATTTCGGCCGGCATTTCTCGGTCAACCGCATGCTGAGCATGGATTCGGTGCGTCTGCGCCTTGAACGTGAACAGCCGCTGTCGTTCCTTGAATTCAATTACATGGTTCTGCAGGCTGCAGATGGGCGGTTCCGATCAATGGGGCAACATCGTCATGGGGGTCGAACTCGGCCGGCGCGCGGCTGAGCTTTCGCTCTACGGCCTCACCACGCCCCTGATCACCACCGCTTCGGGCACCAAAATGGGCAAGACGGCGCAAGGCGCTATTTGGCTCAATCCCGACCGCCTTGCGCCCTATGACTATTACCAGTTCTGGCGCAATACCGAGGACGCCGATGTCGGGCGTTTCCTCAAGCTGTTCACCGAATTGTCGCTGGCCGAATGCGACAAGCTGGGCGTGTTGCGCAACGCCGAAGTCAACGAGGCGAAAAAAACCCTCGCCTTCGAAGCGACCAAGCTGTGCCACGGCGCGGACGCCGCCGAAATGGCCGCCGAAACCGCTCGCCAGACCTTCGAACAGGGCGTTGCCGGGGCCGGCCTGCCCACCGTCGAGGTGCCGCTTGACGAGCTCAGGCGCGGCATCCCGGCCTATGAGCTGTTCAAGCGCGCCGGCCTTGCCGCCAGCAACGGCGACGCGCGCCGGCTGATCCAGCAAAACGGCGCGCGGCTCAACGACCAGCCGGTCACCTCGGAAGCGCGGCTGGTGGTCGAGAGCGATCTCGGCGTCGATGGCGCGATCAAGCTTTCCGCCGGCAAAAAGCGCCACGCGCTAATCAAGCCCGCCTGATTGGCCATCGATCAGCGCAGCGCCGGTTGCCCCGGCGCTGGCTGTCTGGGCGGCGGCGTAGCGGTGGGCGGGCTAGCGGGCGGCGCGCCGGTCGGGGATTTGGCTGCAGGATTGGGTTGCGGATCGAAACCCTCGGGGCTTTTGCCGCCATCGAGTATACCGAACAGATTGCGCAAGAATCCCGGCGCCAGGGTCGATAGCGGATTGACCGCCGTCTTCGGATTCTGGAACGGACCGCTCAGCTTGTAATTGGTGGCGATAACGCCGCCCCCCCTTCCACCGACCAGAATGCTCCCAATAATCGGGATGTCGCCGATCAGGCTGTTGACCAAATAAGCGGGCACGAGCGTGCCATCGATGTCGATGGTTTCAGCGTCGAGATCGAGCATTCCCTTGGCGGTGATCCCGAGCGACGAACCATGGGCAAGCGCTTCCTTGATCTCAAGCTTGGAATCGGCGAAGGCAAAGTCGGCGTCGAGACGGGTGAAACCGATCCCCTCGCCGCGCAGCGAATCGACGACGCCGGTCAGCAGCGCAATGCCGAGCACCTGAGCCAGAACCGGCGCGTTGACGACGCGGAACTCGCGTACCCGCAATTTGCCGACCAGGGCCCGATCGGCGCGGCTCTCATCGGTGGCCGCGTTGACATCGAGCCGCCCGCCGATGACGTTCGGCGTCACATCGAGGACCTTGAACAACGCCCCGGCGTTCTCCGTCTCCGCATGAAGCTTCTGCCGCCCGCCTTCCTCGGTCAGCGACAGAATGAATGGTTTCGTTTCATCGCCCTCTATCGGCAGCAGCGCCGCGAGCTGCATGGTTTCCCAACGCTGGCTGCTGCGCCGCCCGTTCATACGCACCTTGTCGAGCCGTCGGTCGGGCGCCAGATACAGCCGGTCGAGCGACGCCTCGAGCGAAAGCGCCGGCCGGTTTTCATTTGACGGCGAACGGTCGCGCATCAGCGGTCCGATATCGAGGCTAAACCCCGAGGCGTCGATCACCATCTCGCCCGGTGCGCGCGTGACAATCAAACGGGCGTCGGTCGCCCCGACACGCAGCGTATCGAGTTCGACCCGCGACGGCGTCTTGCCGTCATCGGCGAAGGCGAGCCGCCCTTTGGCCATAAGCCCCCCAGCATCGAGCTCGATCTTGTCGATTTTCTCCGGTCGGTCGCCAACCAGGGTCATCTCGATCCGGCCGGCCCCCGGAACGCCCGCCGGCTTCGACCAATCGAGCTCGGCCACGTCGAGCTTCGCCCCGTCGAGCCCGAGCGCAAGCGCCACGGTATTGCGCCGATCCCGCCGCTCGGTGAACAGCAGATCGATATCCACCGGGCCGTTGACATAGGGAACGGCATCGAACCCGAGCGTCGCCCGATCGGCCGTGCCGAGTCGGGCCTTCGCTTTCACCTCGCCGACGACTGGACCTCTAACGAGAAAACTGCGCGTCAGATGAATTTCGGCCGGAACGGGCCCGAGCGACAGGCGGCCATCGATTGCCATGCCCCGCTGATCGAGCCGCAAGGCGAGCGTGCCGTCATGCGCATCCTGGCCCAGCGCAGCGCCGGTTCGGCCGAAGCCGGCGACATTGGCCGCGACGGCAACGTCGATCTGGTCGAGTTTTAGCTTGTTAGCCAACGGGAACTTCAGAACCATCCGGATCGCGCCGTCACCGCTAAATTCCTCGGGCCGCGCATCGATCTTTTTGACAAAGCCGAGCGGCGGCCCGTCGACCAGCTGCAAAGTTTCGCGCAGCGGGCCGCGCACGACGAGCTCGATCGCCGCGTCCTGATCCTCGACGTCGAGGCCCGTAATGCCGATCTTGCCTTCGTCGACCCGCAGGCTGCCGATTCCGCCGGCGGCGATGGCAAAATCGAGACGCTTGTCCGTCAGCTTGGCTGTGCCGCGCACCCCCCGCACGCGCGGCATCGGCGACAGATAGCCCACCGACAAGCCGGTGAAATCGAACACGCCGTCGAAGCTTTCAAGAGCCAGCGAATCGAGATCGGCCCCAGTCGCCGCCGCAACGGCTTCCAGCCGAAACTCGCCGACCTTGCCTTCCGACAGGTTGGCGACGACCCAGCGCCGCGCATTGACGCCGGCGCTCTGCGGCCACAACCGGCGCAGATCGTCGGTCGGCACGTCGCGCAGCGCGGCGTTGACCGCCAGTCGCGGCCGGGCACCGAACCCGCTGATGCGCCCAGCAAGATGCAGCGTCGGCCCGCCGAGATCGATCGTCGCCTGATCGAGGATGAAATCGTCTAGTTCCTCGGACAGATGTCCGTTCATCCGCACGGCACGGATGTCGAGCCCTTCGGGGTAGAAGCGGGGATCGGCAATCCGCCCCTCGCCGCCGGTCAGATCGAAGGCGGCGGCATGAAGCCGCCCCTCGGCGTCGACCCGGATGCGGGCCTGGCCGCCGATCGGCAGTTTGAGCGCCGATAACGGGGCAAGCACGTCAGCCGCGGCGGCCAGCGATTCGGGTCGCAGATCGGCGAAACTGACGGTCGCGTCGAACAGCTCGGTGGCGTTGCTGTATATCCCGTCGGCCGCGATCCGCGCAGTGTCGCGCCCCAGCTCGACGGTCAACGACATCTGGATGCGCAAGCCGTCGACATCGCGCGATGCGACAATATCGGCTTGCGGCACGCGCAGCACGCGGCCGCTGGCGGCGTCGCGCACCGTCACCTCAGCGGCGAGCATACTGACACGTTTAAGATAATCCAGCGGATCGTCATAGTCGTCTGGCAGCGACGTCAGATTGGCGATCAGCAACGGGAACACCGAGGCGGCATTCCCTGTGGCGTCTTCTTCGCGCGGAATTTCTATCTTTCCTTCGGGATTGCGGACCAAGGCTAGCCGCGGGGCAATGACCTCAAGGCTGGTCGGCGCCAGCATCCCGCGCAGCAAGGCGCGTACCGAGATGCCGACCGTCACCTCGGGCACCTGGGCGATAAGCGCGCCATCCTTGCCCAGAACGCTAACCCCCCGCACCCGGATATCGAGGTTGCGCCGCCAGCCCGCCCACGCCAGCACGGTATCGTCGAGATACACCGTCACCGCGCCATCGGCCGGCGTCAACGCCCGCTGAATCAGCGGCGTGAGAAAGCTGAGGGAGATCGGCCCGGCCGACAACCGCCACGCCAGCGCCGCCGTCAGCACGGCGGCGACGATGACCAGCGCCGCAACGATCTCAAGCAGAAGTTTAGCCGTACGACGAATCAAATGGGGTCGAGCCTCCCTGGCAGATCCCCCCAATATGGGGGGTCAAGCGATCGCTTGACCAGTCCCTACCAAGGCCCCAGTGTGCGGCAAAACCGGATTCGGCGTAAATGAAGGATTTGCATCGGGGATTCGCCAGCGCTTCGTGGCCCTTGCCGGCGGATTCGGCGCGGGCCGAGCGCGAACTCGACGATTGGAGCGAAACAACCGCCGAGATCGACGATCGCAGCCGCAAGGCATTTGCCCGTCGTCTGGCGACGACCAAGGCCGGCAAGCGCCTTTTGGCGGCCATATTCGGCAATAGTCCCTTTCTCGCCCACTGCCTGACGCGCGACCCCGGTTTCGCCGTCGATCTGCTGCGCGATGGGCCCGACGCCGCCTTCACACAAACGATGCGCGATATCGGCGCGCACTTCGGCGGTCCGACCGACACCCCCGCCCTGATGACCGGTCTGCGCGTCGCCAAGCGCCGGGTAGCGCTGGCCATCGCCCTCGCCGATATTGCCGGTCTATGGCCGCTCGAACGGGTCACCGGCGCCCTCAGCGACTTCGCCGAGGCCGCTCTCAACCTCGCCGTCCGGCGTCTGCTGCGCGAGGCGGCGGCGAACAAGGCATTGCGCCTTCCCGCCTCCGCCCAGCCCGAGCGCCATTCCGGCTTCACGATCATCGCCATGGGCAAGCTCGGCGCGCGCGAGTTGAACTATTCGAGCGATATCGACCTGATTGCGCTGTACGACAGCGAAAAAATCGTCGGCGACGACCCCGATAACCTGCAACAGACCTTCGTGCGGCTGACCCGGGGGTTGGCCAAGATTCTCGACGAACGTACGCTCGACGGATACGTCTTCCGCACCGATTTCCGCCTGCGCCCCGATCCCGCTTCGACGCCGCTGGCGCTGTCGATGATCGCCGCCGAAACCTATTACGAAAGCCTTGGCCAGAACTGGGAGCGCGCCGCGATGATCAAGGCGCGACCCATCGCCGGAGACATTGCCGCCGGCGCGGCGTTTCTCGACAGGCTGCGCCCCTATGTCTGGCGCAAACATCTCGACTTCGCCGCCATCCAGGACATTCATTCAATCAAGCGCCAGATCAACGCCCATCGCGGCGGCGGCACGGTGGCGCTCGCCGGCCATAACATCAAGATCGGGCGCGGCGGCATACGGGAGATCGAATTCTTTGCCCAGACGCAGCAACTGATCTGGGGCGGGCGCAACCCGACGCTGCGCGCCGCGAATACCTGCGGGGCGTTGGCGGCGCTGGCTGAAGCCGGACGGATCACGCCCGACATTGCCCAGGTCCTGACCCGGGCCTACGGATTCTTGCGCCGGGTCGAGCATCGACTTCAGATGATCGACGACAAACAGACCCAGACCCTTCCGGCCGATGCGGTAGAGATGGAGGCATTCGCCGTTTTCCTCGGCTTCAAGGGTGCGGCCGATTTCGGCGAGGCCCTGCTCGGCGAACTGCGCGCTGTCGAGAAATGTTACGCCGATCTGTTCGAGGAATCCCCGGCCCTGTCCGGCCCTGGCAATCTTGTGTTCACGGGCACCGAAGACGATCCGGCGACGCTCGAAACCCTCGCCGGCATAGGCTATGGCGAGGGGCCAACGATCGCCGGCGCGGTGCGCGGCTGGCATCACGGCCGCTATCGCGCCACGCGCAGCGTGCGGGCGCGCGAAATCCTGACCGAGTTGATGCCCGCCCTTCTGCAGGCCTTCGCCAAGACGCCGGAGCCGGATGCGGCGTTCATCCGCTTTGACCGCTTCCTGTCGCGCCTGCCGGCGGGGGTGCAACTATTCTCGCTTTTCCATTCCAATCCGGGCCTACTCGACGTGGTGGCCGAGATCATGGGCCTCGCCCCTCGCCTCGCCGAGGTCCTGAGCGCCCGCCCGCAAATGCTCGACGCCGTGCTCGCCCCGGATTTCTTCGGGCCGCTGCCCGGGCGCACCGCCCTCGACGCCGATCTTGCCCAGCTCCTGTCCCAGGCGCGCGATTTCGAGGACGTGATCGAGATCGTCCGGCGCTGGAAGAACGAGCGTGAATTGCAGATCGGCGTGCATCTCTTGCGCGGCCGAACCGGCATCGAGGCCGCCGGGGCGCATCTCGCCGACGTCGCCGAAAGCGCCATCGCAGCGCTTCTGCCCGCGGTCGAGACCGAGTTCGGGCGCCAGCATGGTCAAGTGCCCGGGGCCGCCTTCGCGGTCGTCGCGCTCGGCAAGCTTGGCGGACGCGAGATGACGGT
>JACQAF010000250.1 GCA_016195145.1 Rhodospirillales bacterium | reverse complement strand
CCTGCTGCTGGCGAGCGACGAGGTCCGCCGGCCTGTCGGCGCGATGGCAGAGCAGTTCGGTTCCGGCATAGACGACGAGGGCCCGGATCAGTTCGGCGCGGCGCGGCGGCACGCGGTCGAGCGCCGTGCCGGCGATACGGGTAAGCGGCACGCGCGCCAGATCGGGCTTCGCCCCTTGCCCCCGCCATTCATCCGCAATCGCTTCGGCCAGCGCCGACGAAAGCACGACCACCGCGGTGCCCATCGGAGTCCGCAGGGGTTTGCCATCCAGCAAGACTGCGAACCCGCCGTCGCGTGCGCCGACCGTCACCTCGCGATAGGTGCGCTTGCCGGTTGCGCCGGCAGAAGGCCCTGCCGCCATCAATTGCCGAACAATTTGCGCAAGCCCTGGCCGATGCCCTGTATCGGGTCGGCGGGCTTCGGTTGCGCCGGCTGCGCCTGCCCCGGCTGCGCCTGGGGCGGTTGCGCGGGGGCCGCCTGGACCGGCGGCTGTACCGGCCCGCCCGCCAGCACCCGCTGGCAGGGACTGTCGTCGCCGGCCTGGTTGCGGGCGCCAAGCAGGCCACCGATCACGCCGGCCACCGCCCCCGCCGCGCCCTCCGCCGACCCCGCGACGCCTTGCACGAGACCGGTGGCGACATCGGGCAGGTAGGTTGGATGGGCAAGCGTACCGCCGACGCGGATCGGCGGCATCAGGCTGAGCAGCGACGTCACCTTGGTGCGCGGCGTGATCAGCATGCCGATCCGCTCCTTGCCGAGATCGATCGTTCCGCTGCCGGTCAGCGTCAGGCGGCTGGTGTCGAACAGCAACGCTTGACTGGTGGCGACGCCATTACGGATATCGAACCGGCCGACGAAGCAGTTGAGCTGCGCGGTGTCCGCCTGCGGCAACGAACGATCGATAATCTGGCGCAGCTCGCCGAAGCCGAACGTATCGGCATATTCGCTCTTGAACGTGCCTTCGCGCACGGTCAGGGCGAGATTGCCGTTGAGGCCCGCCATCAGCGCCCGCATCGACGTTCCCGCCCCGCGCAGATCGGTCTGGAAATCGCTCTCGCCGCCGCGAACGATTTCTTCTCCGCTCGACTCCTTGATCAGGATCCCGGCATCGACCCCACGGATATCGAGCTTGGCGACAAAGGCCCCGGTCTTACCGCCCAGCGTCGCCTCACCGGCCAGTTTGCCGCCAGCGATCTCGGCGGTTAGCGGCCGCAGGGCGAGATCGCCATTGCGCAACACCGCGGCTAGCGAAAGATTGCGGACAGTCGTGCCCCCGGTGCGGAACAGATCGGCGCGATAGCGCACATCCGCATCGACTATCTGCAGGGCATCGAGCGGCAGGGAATCGGCGCTGAACACCGTATCCCCGTCAACCGCCGATGCGCTGCCGCCAGGCGGTTGGGTGGGCGGGGCCGCTTGCGCGGCCGTGTCGCGCGCCGGCCGGCGACTGCTTTTCAACTTCACGAGATCGAGAACCGCCGAGGCCAGGCTAGCGGTAATCTGCGGCCGTGTGCCGCCCAGGGCCAGCGTCGCCTCGCCGCTCAGATCGCTGCCGCCCATATCGAGCTTGAGGCCGGACAGCGCGTAGCGATCCGGCCCCGCATCGGCAATCTTCCCTTGCAGCCGGATCGGGCCGCGCAAGGCGACACCGACGCCCGCCCGCTCGGCCGCCGTGCCAATATCTGGCGCTTCGGCGGTCAGATCGATATCGAACCCCTTAGCCGCGAGGATGTCGCGGATCGCACCCGACGCGGTCAGACGCAGCAGCTCCGGCTTGCCGAGTTCGAGCTTGAGATTCTGCAGCGCCAACCGGTCGCCCGTGCCGCTCGTCGCCCGGCCGGCGAGCCGGAACGGCCCCAGCGCCGGCACCGCCGGCAACGGGTTCGCCATGCCGGGCAGCGCCAGCCCCGACAGGGCGCCGAGTTCGCTGCCTTCGAGGCTCGTCTCAAGCTGAAACCCTTTTAGGGCGAGCGGATCGCGGATCGATCCCTCGACACGCACGAGAACGAGATCGCTCTTGCCCAGTTCGGCTTTGAGCGCCGACAGGAACAGCCGGTTGTCCGGCATAGTGTCGGCCAGCTTGGCCTCGACCTTGAACGGCCCGGCGGCGGCCATCTTCATGCCGGCGAGCGCCGCGACCCGGGCGATTTCGGCCCCGTCGGCGACGAGCGCCACCTCGTAGCCCTTGAGCGATAGCGGCTCGCGAACCATGCCGCGCAGCTTGATGGCGGCAGCATCGGCCAGTCTTGCTTGCACATCGACCGGGAACGGCGCACCCAACCCAGCCAGGGACGCGATTGAACCGAGCGTGCCGACGACCTGGAATCCGAGAGCGTTATAGGTTCCGGCGATGTCAATCTTCAGCGGATCGGCCGCGCCATCGGCGCGCAGGATAGCGCGGGCGAGCGCCAGGCGCGTCATCTCGCCGCTCTGCCCGTCGCGATAGACGAGGGTCGAGTTGCGGATCGACACCTCGTGAACCGTCGGCAGGCGCAGCGGCGCCCCGTCCGCCGCCGGCGCGGGCGTCGCCGGCGTTGCGCGACCCTTGTCGGCGGGCGCAGCGTCAAACACCCAATTGCCCCGCCCGCGCGCATCCGTCTCCAGGAGGATGTCGGCGTCGACCAGCACCAGCCGCTTGACCTTGAGATCGCCGAAGATCAGCGGAATCAGCGCCACCTCCGCCTCGAGGCGCCGGATATTGGCCATTTGCGGGCGCGTGCCCCATGGCGCGTTGGCGAAGGTGACATCGGCTACCGCGAGGGCCGGCGAGAAGCCGACCTGAAGCTTGAGCTCGCCCTTGATGACAAGATCGCGCCCGGTCGCCTCCTTCACTTTCTCGGCGACGAGGCCGCGATACTGGTTGAAATCAAGAGTCGAGATGACGGCGACGGCCGTAACGACAAGGCCGACGACGACGGCTCCGGCGACGATGATGATGGTTCTCAGGCGCATGCGGCCCTCCTTTCCGCCCGTGTCACGGCATCGGGAAGTTCGGGGAAGCGTTCGACCAGCGCGTGCGCGCCCGCCATCGATAGTTCGGCCGCCGGGTGATAACCCCACCCAACGCCGATCGCGTAAACATTGGCGGCGCGCGCCATCAGCATATCGAAGCTGGTGTCGCCGATCATCACCGTATCGGCGGCGGCGGCGCCGGTTTCGGCGAGCGCGCGTTCCAGCATCGCCGGGTGCGGTTTGCCGGGGCCGGTGTCGCTGGTCTGGAGCGTGACGAAGCGGCCGGCAAGCCCATGACGGTCGAGCACCGCGAGCAAGCCGCGGCGCGCCTTGCCGGTGGCGACGCCAAGCAGATATCCGGCGGCCTCAAGCGTATCGAGCGCCGCGACGGCCCCGTCGAATAACGGCTCGTAATGATCGGGGCGCTGACGCAGCGTGAAAAACGCCTCTTTGTAGGATTCGGTCAGGCGCACGTGCCGCGCATCGGCTTCGCCGGGGGCAAGCCGCGCCATGCATTCGGCGAGCGACAGGCCGATGACGCGCTTGACCTCCTCCGCCGTCGGCGGCGCGAGGTTCTGCGCGGAAAAAGCCGCATGCATGCAGGCGACAATGGCGTGCTGGCTGTCGACCAGCGTGCCGTCGCAATCGAAAATCGCCAGTTTCAGTCGGGAAGCCGAAGACATCGGTCTATATATGGTGCCTTGCCCTGTCGTTTCTCACCACCATGATTATAAATTGAAAACGTCCCGGACGCCCGGCTATTCCCCGGGAAAGGGATCGATATCGGCGTTCGCGTCGAAACCGAAGAAATCCCACGATTCGCGCATATGCGCCGGCAGATCGGCCTCGACCCGCAGCACGCCCGCGCCCGACGGATGCGGCAGAACGATGCGGCGGGCGTGCAGATGCAGTTTCGGCGTAATTTCCGCACCCAGAACGCGGGCCCCGGCGCCGCCATATTTACCATCGCCGACGATCGGCGTCTGGAGCGCCTCGGCGCAATGGACGCGAAGCTGGTGCGTCCGCCCGGTGAGCGGCCATAGCACCAGCCACGCCGCGCGATTGCCGGTCGCCTCGACCGTCGCATAAAGGGTAATCGCCCGCTGGCCGTCCTCGGCCGCGGCGGCGACGCGTTCGATCCCGCTCGGCCCCGCCTCCTTAGCGAGCGCCAAATCGATCTTGCCCTGCGCCGGCCGTGGCGCGCCGCCGACCAGCGCCCAATAGAGCTTGCGCGCCAATTTGTGGCGGAAGCTTCCGGCGAGCCACGCCGCCGCCCGCGCATTGCGGGCCAGCAGCAGCACGCCCGAGGTGTCGCGATCGAGTCGGTGGACAAGGCGCGGCCGATCCGGCGCGCCGAAGCGCAACGCATCCAGCATGCCATCGAGATGACGTTTCGTGCCGGTGCCGCCCTGGACCGCAAGACCATAGGGCTTGTTGATGGCGATCACGTCGTCGTCGCGATGGATGACCAGCGACTGCACCAGTTTCGCGTCGCCCGCCGGCACCGGCGGGCGTTCGGCCCTGGCCGCCGGCGGCGGCGCATCCCCGCCCGCCGGCGGGGCGGCGATATTCGGCGGCACGCGCACCATCTGCCCGGCGACGAGCCGCAGGCTCGCCCCGGCGCGCTTGCCGTCGACGCGGATTTGCCCGGTGCGGAGAAGCTTCTCCAGCCGGCCGTGTTTCAGTTCGGGGAAGCGGCGCTTGAACCAGCGGTCGAGGCGCTGATCGGCCTCGTCGCTCGCAACTTCGATCGTCTGAACGCCGGTCATTCGTCGCCGCCTTTTTTCTCGCGCAGTTTTTTCCAGTAATCGAGGCGCTTGGCGATCTCGCGCTCGAAGCCGCGCTCGACCGGGCGATAAAATTCGCGCCGCGGCATGCCGTCGGGAAAATAATTCTGGCCGGAGAAGCCTTCGTCCGTATCGTGGTCGTAGGCATACCCCTTGCCGTAGCCGATATCCTTCATCAGCCGCGTCGGCGCGTTGAGGATATGCAGCGGCGGCATCAGCGAGCCGGTTTCCTTGGCCGAGCGCTGCGCCTGGCCGAAGGCGGTATAGGCGGCGTTCGATTTGGGCGCGGTGCCGAGATAGATCGTCGCCTGGGCAAGCGCCAGTTCGCCTTCCGGCGTGCCGAGAAAATCATAGGTTTCCTTGGCGGCGAGCGCCTGCACTAGCGCCTGCGGATCGGCAAGGCCGATATCCTCGACCGCAAAACGGACCAGCCGGCGAGCGATATAAAGCGGGTCTTCGCCGCCGGCGAGCATGCGCGCCAGCCAGTACAGCGCCGCATCGGTGTCGGAGCCGCGCAGCGATTTATGCAGCGCGCTGATCAGATTGTAATGCCCTTCTTGCCCCTTGTCGTAGAGCGGCACGCGGCGCTGCACGGCGGCGGTGAGCCCCGCAGAATCCAGCGGCTTGACCACCTTCAGTGCCGCCACGTCCTCGGCCAGATTGAGCAGGTAGCGCCCATCGCCATCGGCCATTGCACGCAACGACGTGCGCGCCTCTTCGGTGATTGGCAGATTTTCGCCGTAATGCTTTTCGGCCCGCTCCAGCAGAGTTTCAAGCGCCGCGTCATCCAGCCGGCGCAGAACCAGCACCTG
>JACQAF010000051.1 GCA_016195145.1 Rhodospirillales bacterium | reverse complement strand
GCCCAGCAGATGCTCGACCGGTTGGCGACCGATGTGATTGCCCAGCGACCGGACCTCGTGATCTGGGAATCCGGCACCGCCGAGGCGGTGCGCGGCATTGAGGTCGACCAGTACGCCGCCGCACTGCTCGCCGGCGTCGATCGTCTGACCGGGGCGGGGATCGAGGTCGTGCTGATGGACATGCAGTTCTCGCGCTCGACGGCGCGAATCATCAACTTCCGGCCCTATGTCGAGGCGGTTCTCCAGGTCGCCGGGATGCGCGACCTGATTGTGTTTCCGCGGTATGACGTGATGCGCTGGTGGATCGAAAACGATCGCATCGATTTTGACCGCCTGACCCCGGCTGATACGGCGAAGATAGCCGATAGAGTATATGACTGCCTTGGCTGGCTGATGGCCGAAAGCATCGGACGGGCGCTGCGCGAACCGCCGCGATAGGAGAAAGAATGATCGCCAATCAGCATTGGGATCCGGAGCGTTATGCGCGGGAAGCGCGATTTGTCGCCGAACTCGGCGCGCCGGTCGTCGAGTGGCTGGCGCCGCGGCCGGGCGAGCGAATCCTCGATCTCGGCTGCGGCGACGGCGCGCTCACCGAAAAGCTGTCTGCGATGGGGGGGCTGGTTGTCGGCGTCGACGCCAGCGCCGAACAGGTTGCCGCCGCCCGCAAGCGCGGTCTCGATGCGCGGGTCATGGACGGGACGGCGCTCGATTTCATCGCTGCGTTCGACGCCGTGTTTTCCAACGCTGCACTCCACTGGATAAAACGGCCCGATGCCGTGATCGCCGGAGTCGCGCGGGCGCTGAAGTCGGGCGGGCGGTTCGTCGGCGAGATGGGTGGGGCGGGAAACGTGGCGAAAATCGAGGCGGCGCTCGTCCGGGCGCTCGATCGCCGCGGTCTCGATGGCCAGGCCGCGTCCCCGTGGTATTTTCCGACGCCCGAGGAATATCGCCGGCGGCTGGAGGCGGGCGGTTTCATGGTCGAACGCATGGAGCATTTTCCGCGCCCAACTGAGCTGCCCGGCGACATGGCCGGCTGGCTCGCCACTTTCGCCGAGCCGTTCCTCAACCGCCTGCCGGCGGCCGAACGGCCCGCGGTTGTTGCCGAGGTGGCGGCGACATTACGCCCGGTGCTGGTCGATGGGCGCGGCAAGTGGATGGCCGATTATGTCCGCCTGCGCTTTCGGGCGGTGAAGCGGGGCGCCCCGTGAACCGGCCGGGCGACGCCATGCCCGTGCCATATTCGCCGGCTATGTGTTGGCGATGAAACAGCTCGTCCTGCTATCGCTTGTATCGACGGTCGGGTGCGGCGTCGCCGTTCTGCCGGCATCGGCCCAGACCCCGAGCCCGGAGAGCACGCAAGCCGCGCCCGCGCGCGCGGCGGCGGTGCTGCAGACGCTCGACAAGATCACCGGCCGGGTGCGGACGGTCGATGCGCCGATCGACGAAACCATACGCTTTGGCGCGCTCGCCATTGTCGCGCGGACCTGCCGCAAGCGCCCGCCCGAGGAGCCGCCGGAAAGCGCCGCCTTTCTCGAGATCGCCGAGGTAAAGCCGGGCGAAGCGCCGCGCGACCTGTTTCGCGGCTGGATGTTCGCATCGTCGCCCGCCGTCTCGGCGCTCGAACACCCGGTCTATGACGTCTGGGTCATCGACTGCAAAATGGCGAGCCCTTCGCCGTCGAGCGCACGATAGAAAACCGCCGGCGCGGCCAGCGCCGCTTCGAGACGTTTGCGATAGGCGCGCCGGCTAATCTCTACCGCTCCGAAGCGGGCGAGATGGGCGGTAACGAACTGCGTATCGAGAAGGACAAACCCGCCGCGCCGCAGGCACGCGACGAGATGGATCAGCGCCACCTTGCTGGCGTCGGCCTCGCGGCTGAACATGCTTTCGCCGAAAAATGCGCCGCCGAGGGCGACCCCATACAACCCGCCGACCAGCCGCCCCTCGCGCCGGCATTCGATGCTGTGCGCGAAGCCGCGTTGATGAAGTTCGCAATAGAGACGGACGATCGATTCGTTGATCCAGGTCGCGCGGCGCTTGGGCGTCGCCTCGGCGCAGGCGGCGATGATGCCGGGGAAGTCGCGATCGGCGTCGACCTCGAAATACCCCCGTCGCACGGCCTTCCTGAGGCTGCGCGGAATATGGACGGCGTCGAGCGGAAGAACGCCGCGCCGCTCCGGATCGACCCAGAACAGATCGGGGTCGTCGGCGCTTTCGGCCATGGGGAACAGGCCGATCGAATAGGCGCGCAGCAAAAGGTCGGCGGTCAGTTCGGTCATGTCGGCCCATTTTGCGGCCGGCCGGGGCGCCGCGCTACTTTTTCAGGCCGACGAACTTTTCCAGCCAGTGGATGTCGTATTCGCCGTCGATAAAGGCCGGTTCCTGGACGAGGCGGCGGTGCAGCGGCAGTGTCGTCTCAATGCCGCCGATGACGTATTCGTCGAGGGCGCGACGCAGGCGCATCAGGCATTCGTTGCGGCTGGTGCCGTGGACGATCAGCTTGGCCACCATGCTGTCGTAGTGCGGCGGCACGCGATAACCGGAATAGAGCGCGCTGTCGACGCGCACGCCCAACCCGCCGGGCGGGTGATACTCGCTGATCCGTCCCGGGGATGGGCGGAAAGTTTCAGGATTCTCGGCGTTGACCCGGCATTCGATGGCGTGGCCGTGGAAGCGGATATGCTCTTGCTGGAAAGGCATCGGCGCGCCGGTGGCGATGCGTATTTGCTCGCGCACCAGGTCGAGCCCGCACACCATCGACATTGCCGTGCGTGTCAGCGAGGATCTGCAGCTCGATATGACGCGGCCGGTCGAGATATTTCTCGATATAGACCGTATCGTTGCCGAAATTGGCCGCCGCCTCGGAGCGCGCCATCTTGAGTGCATCGGACAGCTCGGCGGCCGAACGGGCGACCTTCATGCCCTTGCCGCCGCCCCCGCCTGCTGCCTTGATCAACACCGGATAGCCGACCCGATCGGCGACGGCGATCGCGGCCGCGTCGTCGGTGATCGGGCCGTCGGAGCCGGGAACGACGGGTATGCCGAGCGCCCGCACCGCGCGCTTGGCCTCGATCTTGTCGCCCATCATGCGGATATGGTCGGGCGACGGGCCGATGAAGGTGAAACCGTGTTCCTCGACCATCGCCGCGAAATCGGCGTTTTCGGATAAAAATCCGTAGCCGGGGTGGATGGCGTCGGCGCCGGTAATCGTCGCCGCCGACAGGATGGCGTGGGCGTTGAGATAGCTTTCGCGCGCCGGCGGCGGGCCGATGCACACGGTCTCGTCGGCGAGGCGAACATGCATCGCGTCGGCGTCGGCGGTCGAATGAACCGCGACCGTGCTGATGCCGAGCTCGCGGCAGGCGCGGTGGATGCGAAGCGCGATCTCGCCGCGATTGGCGATCAGGATTTTTTCGAACACGGTTGCGTCGCTCCCGCGTCTCGGCGGCCGGCTATTCGATGATCAGCAAGGGCTCGCCGTACTCGACCGGCGCGCCATCGGCGACATGGATATGGGTCACCGTCCCGCTACGCGGGCTGCGGATCTGATTCATCACCTTCATCGCCTCGATGATCAACAGGGTTTGCCCCTCCTTGACCCTATCGCCCACTTTGACGAATGGCGGTGCATTGGGTTCGGGCGAGGCGTAGACGGTGCCGACCATCGGCGAAACGATGGTGCCGGCCGAAGGGCCTGACGGGCTGGCCGGGGCCGCGCCGGCGGCCGGCGGCGCCATGGCGGCCGGGGCGGCGGCCGCGACAGCGGGACGGGCGACGCGGACGCGCCGGTCGCCTTCGGCGTATTCGATCTCGCCAAGGCCGGTCTGGTTGAGGATTTCGGCGAGCTTCTTGATCAGCTCGGGATCGACGGAAAACTTGCTGTTGGGCATCAGTCCTCGCTGCCGGCGATCAGGCGGGTCATGGCGTCGAGAGCATAGAGATAGCCCCGACCGCCGAAGCCGCAAATTACGCCGCGCGCCGCCGGGCTTATATAGGAATGGTGACGAAAGGATTCGCGGGCGTAAATATTCGATAGATGGACCTCGATCACCGGCAGCTCGCACAGCAGCAGGGCGTCGAGCACCGCGACCGAGGTATGGGTGAGCGCGCCGGCGTTGATCACGATCCCCTCGGCCGTGCCGCGCGCCTCGTGGATCCACTCGATCAGCTCGCCTTCGTCGTTGGTCTGGCGGAAATCGACCGTAAGACCGATATCCGCCCCGCGCTCGCGCGCCATCGCCTCGATGTCGCCCAGCGTCTCGCGGCCGTAGATCTCCGGCTGGCGGACGCCCAGCATGTTGAGATTCGGCCCGTTGAGCACGAGAATGGTCGGTCGGGAGTCCACGAACGAGGAAGCCTCCGGCAGTGGCGACGAACGGGCCCTTATAGCAACCGGCCCGAGAGCGCGCAAACGCCCATTCAGCAGGCAGCCAGGGGTAAAAAATCGTCCCCAGGCGGCGATTTTTGCTTTTCATTAAAGAGAATCGACCTATATATAGCGGCTGACGCACCCGCACGTGCCTCTGGCTCCCGGCCTTCATGCGGTTCGGGGTGGTTTAAGCAACGACGATAGGCGTCCTTACCTTTGTGCCGGCCGGTTTCGGACGGATACGCGCAACGAGGTGGGAATGCTGGTTGTTCGGACCAACGGCTTCGGCTTGGGCGTCCTATGGAAGGGCCCCGGTCAGAATATTCGGGGCCTCGACTTCCGGGTTCCTTCGTTCTCTGTGCGCCCGCCGCCGCCTTCCGGCGCAGCGTTTCGTTCACGTCGCCGGCGTCTGACCGCAAGGCAGATGCCGTCGCCGTTTACTAGGCCGGAAAGGACCCGACCGGAGACATGACCCCGAAGATCGCCCGCTTTCTCGCGGACAACAAGCTCGAGACGCCGTGCCTCGTCGTCGATCTCGATGTGATCGCGCATAACTTCAAGCGGCTCAAGAAGGCGATGCCGCTTGTCCATATCTATTACGCGGTGAAGGCCAACCCCGCGGCCGAGATCCTGCGCGTGCTCGACGGCCTCGGCTCCAGTTTCGACACCGCCTCGATCTACGAGATCGAGCAGTGCCTCGCCCTCGGCATTGCGCCGGCGCGCCTGTCGTTCGGCAGCACGATCAAGAAGGAGGGCGACATCGCCCGCGCCTTCAAGGCTGGCGTCGGCCTGTTCGCCTTCGACAGCCATGCCGAGGTCGAGAAGCTCGCCCGCGCCGCCCCCGGCGCCCGCGTCTTCTGCCGCATCTTCATGACCGGCGAAGGGGCCGATTGGCCGCTGTCGCGCAAGTTCGGCTGCGATGTCGACATGGCGCGCGACCTGCTGATCAAGGCGCGCGACCTCGGGCTCGACCCGCACGGCGTATCGTTCCATGTCGGCTCGCAGCAGCGCGACCTCACGCAGTGGGACGTGGCGCTCGGCAAGACCAAGATGCTGTTCACCGCCCTCAACGAGGCGGGGATCGAGCTCAAGCTGATCAATCTCGGCGGCGGCTTCCCGGCCAAGTACCGGCAGCGCATCCCCTCGGTCGACGCCTATGCCGAGGCGATCATGTCGGCGATGACCAAGCATTTCGGCAACGACCTGCCGCAGATGATTGTCGAGCCCGGCCGCGGCGTGGCCGGCGACGCCGGCGTCATCCAGGCCGAGGTGGTGCTGGTCTCGACCAAGACCTATGACGACAATCGCCGCTGGGTCTATCTCGACATCGGCAAGTTCGGCGGCCTGCCCGAAACCATGGGCGAGGCGATCCAGTACCGGCTGAAGACGCCGCGCGACGGCGGCCCGAAGGGACCGGTGGTCCTCGCCGGACCGACCTGCGACGAGGTTGACGTGCTCTACGACAACGCCAACTACCAGCTGCCGCTCGACCTCCAGGTCGGCGACAAGATCGTGATCGAGGCGGCGGGCGCGTATACGACGACCTATTCGTCGGTCGGCTTCAACGGCTTTCCGCCGCTCAAAAGCTATTACATCTGAGCCGCGCCGGCGGCGAACGCGGAACGGCCCGGGGCGATCCCCGGGCCGTTTCGTTTGCGATGCGGCGGCGGCGCAGACAACCGGCTATGCGTATATCTCCGCCAAGGTTCTTCCAATAATTGTACAACACATGATAGGGTTGATTTCTGGCAGTACGCTCAGGGGGCATTCCCGGTCGGGGTTTGCGGCGCTTACTTCCAACACGCAAACCCAATAGCGGACCAGTAACAGGGACGCCTCGCGAGAAGCAGCCGGCCGGTTTCCCGGTGCGCGCGACGATTTCGCATCGATGACTGACGGCGAGCCATCAACCGCAAACCAGGCGGGAGGGGGGCATGGCGGTTATCAGGCAGCCTTTGGGCGGCGCCATTCTCAATGTTCTGGGGTTCGGCGCCTCGTTAATTCCCCAGGCCTTGCTCAGGATTCTGCGCGACAAGCTCGACCGTGAATTCTGGTTCGAGCTTGGCGTCAGCGTCCGGCTGGAGGTGCCGTGCACGACCGCGGCGGTGACTCCCGGCGGAGCGGGAACCACGCCCGGCAGCGGTGGATCGGGTACGCCGTCTGGGCCCGGTGGGTCGTCGGGCGGCTCGCCGCCGGCCGGCGGATCGGGCGTCGGCGGCCACCAGGACGCGGAAGACGGCGGGCCGGCGGGGCGGCGGGGGCGCAAACCGCGCCGCGATCTGCGTCAGGGCAGGCCGAAGACGGTCGCCAAGGCTCCAAGGGGCCGCCGGGCGAACCTAGCGTGCCGGTCGGCGAGGGGCGGTCGCGCTCGTCGCCGAATCATTGCTGTCGCATCATCATCAATCCGGGGCGCGATACCTGGCCGGTCCAGTCGCCGAAGCTGACCGTCGGCCCCGAGACGAGCATTGACATCGAGGCGAACGCCGCCGGCATCGGCGGCATCACCATCGGCCTGTCGCTCAAGCTGACGCCGGATCTGATCGACGTCTCGCCGCGCGGCAACTGCCCGGCCGAATGCGGCGATGAATCGATGCGCATCGGCGTCTCGGTGGTGTTCGAAGGCGAGGTGACCCTGCGCGGCCAGTTGCTGTCGCTGGACGGCGGAGCGGGCGCAGCCAATTTCGGCACGACCGAGGCCGATCTCGGGCCGCTCTTCGGCAAGGCCAACCTCAACGGCGGCAACATTCCGAACGATCCGCCGCCGCCCGGCCCGGGCGGCGGGCCGGGGATCGCCGGGGTGGGCGGCGTCGGGCTGCGCCGCCGGCTGCGCAAGCCGGCCGAAAGCTTCACCTATAGCGTCGTCTGCGACAGCATCACCCGCGTTATGCCGGGGGCGACGCCAGCCAATACCGGCGGCGCGACGACGCCGGGCGCCTCGTCGGCCACGCCGGGCGGCAGCACGCCGGCCAGCGTGCCGCGCGATCCGCAATGTCCCGATCCCAATCTCGATGCCATCGTCGCCGATTCCGACATGAGCCAGGAATTCGACCGGGCATGGACGCGCTCGCGGCCCAACGCCCCCGACGTGCCGCACAACCGGCCGGGCAGCCAGAAGCGCGAATGGGGCGGCTGGGTGATTCTCAACGCGCGGACCGGCAAATATCGCTTTGACTCACGTGGCCCGGGATCGCGCGACGAGCTCGACCTGGCGCCGATTCCGAACGTGACCTACCCTGAATGTCTGATGTGCTGGTTCCACACCCATCCCAACAAGCGGTCCGAGGGGTACGAGCCCGATGCGAGCGTGACCGACGTGATCACCTATAACCGGCTGCGCTTTCCCGACGGCCGGCGAGTGCCCATGCTGATCAGGTCGCATGAGGGGTATCATAAATATAGCCATGACTTCTGACCGGACGCGGCGCCTGCGCCGCCCGAGACGAGCGGAGGATATCCGATGACCGATCTTCAATCCCGCTGCATCGCGATCGCCCGCATCTATGTGCAGGATACGCTACGGGTGTCGCCGGCGATGTTTCGGTTCTGGTATGGCGGCCTCGATGGGATGACCCAGCGGCACAGGGTCTATGCGGCCCATCTTGAGGATATCGAAAGCCCGCCCTCGACCAAGCTCGGCAAGGGGTCGGGCAAGTCGATGACGCTGCTGGTCAACGAGTGGGCCGAACAGGTCGAGCAGGTGTTTCAGGGGCAGTAGCCGCGCGCCCAGCCGGAGCGAGTCGGCAATCCGAATCGATTCACGCATATGCGCGCATCCGGGGATATGCTCACGGAGTTGTGGATGGTCGCAAAATAGCATGGCGGAGACACTGGTCATGACCGACAGGGCGGAAGCGGCGCTGGGCGAGGGCACATATCTGGGCGGCGAAGAGCGCGGCGTCTTTTTCGTCCTCTCCGGGCCGGGCGGCACCGGCAAGAGCACGCTGATTCGGCGCTGGCGCCACGAGGACAAGTCGCTCGGCTATGTCCGCAACTACACCAGCCGCCAGCGGCGCAAGACCGATCCAGCGAGCGGCATCGACGACGCCGACTGGTTCCACTTCATCACCACCAAGGAATTCCGGCAGCTGGTCGAGCAGGATTTCTTCGTCCAGTGGAGCAATGCGGCCAAAGGCTATTGCAGCGGCACGCCCATCGCCCCCCTCCATGAGGCGATCGAGAAACGCCAGGATCTGGTATTCGACTATACGCCGCAGCTATTCATCAATCTCCGGCGGCTGTTCCGCGAGCACGTGGTCGGCATCTTCATCGTGCCGCCGACGCTGGCTGAGCTCAAGCGCCGCCTGTCGGCGCGTGGCAGCGAAGGCGGCGACCGCTTCCAGATGAAATACCAGATGGGCGTTCAGGACCTCGCCTTCATGGACGAGCACGATTATCTCGTCGTCAACGACGATCTCGACAAGACGCTGGCGACGCTCAAGGCGATCAGGCTGGCGGAAAAATGCCGCATCGCGAATATGCGCGGCCTGGCGGAGAAATACCGGCGGATTTCGCCGCGCAGCATGCTGTTCTACTACGATCCTTTCGGGCAGCGCGTATCGCAGATCGACGCGGAGTGAGCCTCGCGCCATAGAGAAATTTACCGCCCGGCGGCGGGCGGATCGATGCCGAACCGGCCGACATTCGCCGGGTTAGAGGTATATCGGACCTTGTCGGCGCCGGCGGTCCGGATCGAGCGCGCGTTCGCGGGCCATCAGGCGGTTAAGCAGATGGTCGAGCACGCGGCGTTCCGCGATCGTGAGATCGGCGAGCAGTTGCGCCTCGGCGGCAAGCGCCAGCGGCACGA
>JACQAF010000050.1 GCA_016195145.1 Rhodospirillales bacterium | reverse complement strand
CGGCGAGCAGACCAAGGAGCCGACCTTCGGCCTACCGGCGATGTGGGTCGATGAATCCCATCGCGAGGAAGCGCTGTTCAAGGGGCTGACGACGGTCGATCCGCCGACGGTCATCACCACCCATCTGACCGAGATCATCAAGGACAACATGTCCGAAATGCTGTCCTACAGCGAAACGCAGAAGCTGCTCGACGATCTCGGCAAGGAGCAGCAAAAGCTCGTCTCCGATATCGTGCCGTCGCAAATCTCTGTCGGCGGCATCCAGCGAGTGCTGCAGAACCTGCTTGGCGAGCGGATTTCGGTTCGCGACTTGCCGGCCATTCTCGAAGGCATTTCCGAGGCCTGCGGCCATACGCGCAACGTCACGGCGATCACCGAGCATGTCCGTACGCGCCTCGCCCGCCAGATTTGCGACGCCAACACCAACGGCGACGGTTACATTCCGCTCGTCACCCTGTCGCCGGAATGGGAGCAATCCTTCGCCGAATCGATTACCGGCCAGGGCGACGACAAGCAATTGGCGATGGCGCCGAGCAAATTGCAGAAATTCATCACCGAAATCCGGCAGATTTTCGAGCGTCATGCGATGATGGGAGAAACGCCCGTCCTGCTGACCAGCCCCCTCGTCCGGCCCTTCGCGCGTTCGATCATCGAGCGTTTCCGCCCGATGACGACCGTCATGTCGCAAAACGAGATCTATCCGAAGGCGCGCATCAAGACGGTTGGTCAGGTGTAGGCCGGGGGCGTCGCAGATGCGCCTTAAGACCTTCGCCGCCCCGACCGTCGCCGATGCCATGCGGCAAATCCGTGCCGAACTTGGCGAAGACGCCGTCATCCTGTCGACCGAAAATCGCGGCGGCGGCGTGCGCATCACGGCCGCCCTCGATCCGCCCGTCGCGCCGCCTGCCCCCATTGCCGATGTCCGGCAACCTCAACGCTGGCGACCGCCGCCGATCGACGCCAGCGACCAGTTGCCGGGCGCGCTTTCCTTTCACGGCATTCCGCCGGCGCTCGCCGCACGGCTCGATCCGGGACCTTCCAGCCTCGCTCCGGAGGCGCTACTCGCCGCGCGGCTTGCCGAAACGTTCCGCTTCGCGCCGCTCGCCGCGCGATTGCTCAACAACCCGGTCATGCTTGTCGGCCCGCCGGGCGCCGGCAAGACGCTGGCCGTCGCCAAGCTCGCCGCGCGCGCCGTCATCGCCCGCCGGCCCGTGCGCGTCGCCACCGCCGATACCAACCGCGCCGGCAGCATCGACCAGCTTGCTGCGCTGTGCCGTGTCATGAACCTTCGGCTATCCGTTGCCGACGAGCCGGCGGCGCTAGCCCGCTTCGCCCGGCAAGAGACCGAACCAGCGGCGCTGACGCTGATCGATACCGCCGGCGTCAATCCTTTCGTCGGCAAAGAGGCCGCCAGGCTCGCCGGCCAGATTGTCGCGACGCAGGCCGATCCCGTCCTGGTCATCGCCGCCGGCGGCGACGCCCAGGAATCGATCGATATGGCAGCGGCCTTCGCTGCGATCGGCTGCGCGCGGCTGCTGGTCACGCGCCTCGACGGCGCGCGCCGGCTTGGCGGCGTTCTCGCGGCGGCCGAGGCGGGCAATTTCTCGCTCGGCGAGGCGAGCGCCACGCCGAACGTCGCGCATGGCCTCGAAACACTAAATGCAGATGGGCTCGCCCGCCGGATTCTTGCAACCGTCGGCCCAACCCGCGCCTCGGACATGGCGGCCGCGTCATGATGCCGGCCGCCCACCACGCATCCGAGCGAAGCATCGCCATTGCTTCGGGTAAGGGCGGCGTCGGCAAGACGTGGTTCGCCATCACCCTCGCCCATTGCCTCGCCGCCCGCGGCGAGCGGACCTTGCTGTTCGACGGCGATCTCGGCCTCGCCAATGTCGATGTGCAGCTCGGCCTCTGCGCCAGCCGCGATCTCGGGCATTATGTTGCCGGCGAGCGGACCCTTCCGGAACTCGCCATACGTTGCTCGGCCGGCGAATTCGACGTGATCGCCGGACGTTCGGGATCGGGCAGCCTAGCCACGCTTCCGCCGCCGCGCTTCAACCGGCTGCTTGACGACCTCGGCGACCTTTCGGCGCGCTATGATCGCGTGATTCTCGATCTCGGCGCCGGCATCGACGCGCATGTGCGTGCGCTCGCCGGCTTTGCCGATACCTGCCTCGTTGTCACCACCGACGAGCCGACGGCGCTTACCGACGCTTACGCCTTCATCAAGCTGACGGTCGCCAGCCGGCCAACCAGCGATCTCAGGGTCGTTGTCAACCTTGTCGCCTCGCAGCGCGAGGGAGAGCGCACTTATCGAATCCTCGCCAAGGCCTGCGCCGAGTTCCTGCGCTTCAACCCGCTGCTGGCCGGCATCGTCCGCCGCGACCCGAAAGTCCGCGATGCGATCCGCAACCAGACGCCGTTCCTTGTGCGCTACCCGGCGGCCGACGCCGCTGCGGATGTGCGGGCCATCGCCGACTATCTGTCGGGACCATCATGAGCTCGATCCTCGCCTCCGTACCCGGTCTCGGCCAGACCGTATTCGCGGCGAGCGCGGCGGCCTCTGTCGTCCTCACGCAGATGCCGCCGGCGCTGACCAACCTTCCGGTCGGCGCCGTGATCGCCGGAATCGTCGCCGGCCGGGACAGCAAAGGGCAAACGCTGTTGCAGACCGATGCCGGCGTGGTCATTCTGAAATCCGCTGCGCCCCTACCGCCGGGCAGCGCGGTCATCTTGCAGATACAGAGCGTCGGCACCCAGACTCAGGCCGTTATCCTGTCGATTGCGCCGCCGGGCAGCCGGGCGACGCCGGCACCGACGCCGCCCTTACCCCTTTTGCCCGGCACCGCGCCGGGATCGCCCGCTCCCGCGCCGCTACCCGAAGCCCCAGCGGCCAGCGTCGCCGCATCGCTGACCGCGCCGCCGATTCTGGTTGGCACGGTCGTCGGTCCGTCAGCGCGGGCGGCCGTTAATCGGCAACCCGCGGAATCATCGGGCGATGCCGCCCCCGCTGCCCGCCTGGTCGCAACGCCAACCGGTGTCGCGTCGGCGCAGGCTTCGATCCGTTTGCCGGCATTTGCACCCCAGACATCGCCGGCAGCGCCATCCACCCGGCCGACCGGCGCATCGAATCCGGTATCAATTTCCGCCCCGTCCGCCATTGCCGGGAGCGTTACAGCGCAAACCGCCAGGCTCGCCACCGGAAATTCGTTGCCTGCGGCGGGCCTACCGTTTCCGAATAATGGGAAGCCGCCTTCGGCATCGCCGTCCGCCGGCGATGCGGCAAACGTCCTGGCCACGGCTCCAGCGACCGCCCCAGCCGCCAACAAGCAACCGGTCGCCTCGCAGTCGGCCACCTTCGGCATTCCGAACGTCCAGAATCCCGCCCCTGGAGCTGCCGCTACCGGGGGCCCCGCCGTCTTCGTGACCCCCGCACCCGAGACGCGCACGCCCGTCGTTCCTGCGCCCCCTTTCGGGCATATCGCAGCGCCCAAGGACGGTGCCTCGTTGGACATTCCACCGCCCCTGCCGAACGGTACCCAGGTACATTTGCGCTTGTCGGCGCACCGGGCCGGGCCGGACGACCCGGCCGCACCGTTGCTCTTGCCGGCCCGGCAGGTGGCCGCGACGGTCGCCGCCCACACCCCGGCCGGACAAACCATTCTCGACACGCCGCATGGCCGCCTCGCCCTTGTCCTGCCGAGCGCACTCGGCAGCCCGGCAGTGGGCGACCGGATGGCGATCGAGCTGGTCCAGATCGAGCCGCCGCCGGCGATTTCCGCCGAGCCGGTCAACGCGCTCGCCGCGAAGAATCCGGCCGTCGTCGCCGAGTGGGAAACGCTGCGGGCGATCCTCGCCGCCCTGCGCGAGATCAACCCGGAGCTGGCGCAACAGGTTGCCGCGCGCGCAGTTCCCCAGCCGGGACCGGAGCTCGCCCATCAGCTGGCGGCCGTGCTGATCGCGGCGACCGGCAAGGCTGCGACGCTCGTCGGCGAGGCCGCGGTTGCGACACTACGCGAGGCCGGGCGCGGCGCGCTGATCGACAGCCTCGAAAAACACGGCGCCAATCTCGCCAAGTCGCCCGGGCCCGAGGCCAGCGAGTGGAAGATCCTGTTCCTGCCGCTGTTCGAGCGCGAGACCTTCCGCCAGATCAGAATCTCGACCCGCAACAAGCGTACCGACGACAAGCCCGACAATCGCGCCGGCAAGCGCTTCGTGCTCGAAACCGAATTTGCCGGAACCGGTCCGATCCAGATCGACGGCCTTTTGCGTGCCAGCCAGCTTGAACTGATCGTCCGCACCCATGTCGAAATGCCCGCCGGCATGCAAGCCGATATCCGCGCGATTCTCGTCCGCAATTGCGGGAAATCGGGGATTGCCGGGCAAATATCCTTTCAGGCGATGCCGGTGTTTCCGGTTTCGCCGTTCGACGAAATCGGCAATAGCAGCGTCGGCTGCGTCGTCTGACCCGCGCCCTGGGCGGGCGGTTCAGCCCATCCGCCGGCGGTGTATTTCGAGACTGATGTCGTCGAGGCGGGACTGCGTGCGCCGCTCCGCCTGCATCTTCGTGCGCTGCGCGCGGCTGGCGCGAACGATCTCGTGGCGTTTCAGTTCCTTGAACGCCTCGTGCAGTCCGTCCTTGGCGACTTGGATGCGTCCTTCGACCTCGGCAACCGAAGCCATCAGCTTACGCCGACGGTCGATGCTGGCGAGCGCAAAATTGCCATAGGCATAGCCGCCGCTTTCGGATGTCTTTGCAATCTCTTGTTCCCCGATCAGATTCGCGTCCAGACGCGCAACCTCGCCCTGCAACTCGGCGACGAAGCGCTCAAGGGCGGCAATCTCCCGCCGCTTCTCGTCGACCCGGGTCCGATGCAATCGGATAAGTGTGTCAAGTCCCCGCATGCAATAGCCTGTTTATTGCCCCTGATTGATGCCGAGCGCCCCGGCCAATGCGGCGTAACCGTCCTGCAGATCGGCACGTTCGTCCTTGCCTTGGGCGAGGAAGCGTTCGAGCGCCGGCTGATGGTGAATCGCCTCGTCGACCTGCGGATCGCTGCCCTTGCGATACGCGCCAAGGCGGATCATTTCCGCCATGTCGTCGTACTGGGCAAGAAGAACCCTAGCGCGCGAGACGACCTCGTTCTCCTCCGGCGTATTGCAGCCGGGCATGGTACGCGAAATCGAACGCAGGATGTTGATCGCCGGATAGCGGCCGCGCTCGGCGATCGCCCGGTCGAGCACGATATGGCCGTCGAGGATGCTACGCACCGCATCGGTGATCGGTTCGTTGTGATCGTCGCCTTCGACCAGAACGGCGAACAAGCCGGTGATGTTGCCGGCTCCGGTTCCCGGCCCGGCGCGCTCAAGCAGCCGCGGCAATTCGGCGAACACGGAGGGCGTATAGCCCTTGCTCGCCGGCTGCT
>JACQAF010000246.1 GCA_016195145.1 Rhodospirillales bacterium | reverse complement strand
CTCTTCCTGATCATGAGTGACCATGATCGTGGTGATACCGAGGCGGTTGTGAAGGCTCCTGATCTCGTGGCGCAGATGGATGCGCACTCGCGCATCGAGCGCCGACAGTGGTTCGTCGAGAAGCAGCATCCCCGGCGACGTGGCAAGCGCGCGAGCCAGGGCGATGCGCTGCTGCTGGCCGCCGGAAAGCTGCGCCGGATATTTCGAACCGGAATCCGGCAGGCCGACGAGCTGCAGCAATTCGCCGACCCGCTTGACGATCCCGGCGCTTTTCATCTTCCGGCTGCGCAAGCCGTAGCCGACGTTGTCGACCACCGTCAGGTTGGGAAACAGCGCATAGGACTGGAAGACAATGCCGAAATCGCGCGCCGGCGGCGGCAGGCCGGAGATGTCGCGACCGGCCTGCTCGATCCGGCCGCTGGTCTGGATGTCGAGCCCGGCGATGGCGCGCAGAAGAGTCGTCTTGCCGCAGCCGGAGGGGCCGAGGAAGCAGACGAACTCGCCGGGATAGATATCGAACGAGACGTCTTTCAGCGCGACGAAGGCGCCGAACAGTTTCGTCAGCCGCTGAATGCGCAGATAAGGCGTCGCTCCGCCTTTGGTCGTCTGGGCCGACCCGCTTTCCGTTCCGTCCATGTAAAGCAAACCGGTCCCCGCGTTTGCACGGCGGGGACCGGCTCCTCGGCTAGGTGATGATCGACGCTGCGTTCACTTCGGCGCCGACTTGGAATCGTAGCGCTTGGTCCACTCGGCAAGGATGCGCTCGCGGCTCGACGCCATCCAGCCGAGGTCGTTCTTGACCATCGCCTGTTCGGCATTCGCCGGATAGTTGGGCGGCGCGGCGTTGATACCGGGCGCGGCGACAATGGCGTAGTACTTGCCGTACATTTCGTTCGCCTTGCGCGTCACCGTCCAGTCGACCAGCTTTTGGGCGGCGGCGAGGTTCTTGGTGCCTTTGACGATCGCCGTCGCCTCCATCTCCCAACCCGCGCCTTCCTTGGGCAGGATGATGTCGATCGGCGCGCCCTTAGTCTTTTCCGATGCGCCGCGCATGTCGAAGCCGATGCCCATCAGCCGTTCGCCGCGCGCCGCCTGGACGCAGGGCGCCGAGCCCGAATGGGTGTAGACGGCGACGTTTTCATGGAGCTTGTCCATGAACTCCCAACCCTTCTGCTCGCCCATCAGCTGCAGCCATGCGGCGACGGTCAGATAGCCGGTGCCCGACGAGGCCGGGTTGGGCATTACAACCTTGCCCTTGTAGATTGGATTAGTGAGGTCCTGCCAGGATTGCGGCGTGGCGAGTTTGTCCTTGGCCGCTTCAACGGTGTTAAAGCAGACGACCGACAAATAGGCGTCCATGCCGGTCCAGCCCATCGGGCTCTTGCTGTCGCGGAACACTGGCTTCAGCTGATCGGCGCCGACCGGGGTATAGGGAATGAGCATGCCCTGGTTCTGGAACAGCACGACGCTGGAGGCCGAAAGGCCCCAGATCACGTCGGCGCGCGGATTGTCCTTCTCGGCTATAAGCCGCGCCGTCATCACGCCGGTCGAATCGCGGACCCAAGCGATATCGATATTCGGATTGTCCTGCTCGAACGCCGCCTTGTAGGGGCCGAGCTGATCGTTTTCGAGCGCCGTGTAAACCGTCAGGCGAGTCTTGCCCTGGGCCGCGGCGTCGCCGCCAAGTCCACCCGCAAGCCCAACCATGGCTGCAGTAGCCAGCAGACCGCCGAGCCATCGCTTAATTGAAGTCTTGGCCATAGAACCTCCCCTTTCGTATTATCCCCGGACGATCCGGAGGGCTGCATATTGCGCGCCGTTAAATCGTTAACGACCGCACGAACGAGGCCCAACGCACATCCAAGACCGCGCGCCGACCGTCAGTGCGAACCCGGATATCAGCGCATCATTGCAAATTTGTGTCAAGTTTACGCCGCATTCCAACCCGCGCCGGGATTCTGCTGGCGCGCTAGCAGCCACGAGAAGACCGCCGCTACTTCTGGTGGCGGCTCGCCGGTTTCGGGAATCACAAGATGATGACAGAATCGGGCCGGAATCCGCTCGCCGAACGTATCAGCCAGCACGCCCGTCGCCAGCATCCGGTCAACCAGCGGCGCGGTCGCCAGCATCACGCCGCCGCCGGCAACGCAGCCGTGCAGCGCGACGATCATGCTGTCGCATTGCAATCCTTCGGCAAGCGGCAAGCCGGCGATGCCAAAACGCTGGAAATAATTCCCCCAGCCTTCGCGCTCGCCGAGCACATGGATCAGGCGATGATGCGGGATGTCCACCGGCGAGGCGAGGCGCGGCGCGGCGGCAAGATAGGCGGGGCTGGCGACCGGGAAATAGCTTTCATCGAACAGTTTGTGGCTGCGCACACCCGGCCAGTTGCCCGATCCATAACGGATTTCGATGTCGACGCCGTCCTGGCCGAAATCGACCGGCGCATAAAGCGTGGTCGTCCGCACGGTGATCTCGGGCTGTTCGCGGCGAAACTCGGCCAGGCGCGGCGCTAGCCACAGCGCCGCCAGCGTCGCCGTCGCCCGCAGCGTCACCGGCCGGCGATCGAGCCGGCCGAAGATCTGCTCGGTGCCGATATCGAGCCGGTCGAAGCTGTCGCGCACGCTCGGCAGATAGGCGATCCCGGTGTCGGTCAGGGCGAGGGCGCGCGGCAGGCGCTTGAACAACTGGGTGCCCAGCCAGTCCTCGAGCTGGCGAACCTGCTGGCTGACCGCCGCCTGGGTAACCCCCAGTTCCTCCGCCGCCTCGGTAAAGCTCATGTGGCGGGCCGCGCTTTCGAAGGCGCGCAGCCAGTTGAGCGGCGGCAGGCGACGTCGGGATGGAACGCTTGGCATAAGCCGGCCTGCGGGCAAAGCCCAAGTATTAGTTGCGTGTTGGCACGCCGGATCATGTGGTAAGGATCGGCGAACGGCAAGGACCCACCTGATGCGGGAGGCAGGATGCGCATGAACGACATAGCGACCCCCGATCATCGCTTTGGCGGCGAGGATATCGACGGCCTCGTCCGAGTCCACAAGAAAAACGGGCCGTTGCAGCAGGCATTCTATTACAGCCCGACGGTTTTCGCCGCCGACATGGCGCGGATTTTCGGGCGCTGGTGGCTGTTCGCCGGACATTCGTGCCTGATCCCCAATCCCGGCGATTTCTTCACCTGGAAGATCGGCAACGAGCCGGTTCTCGTCGTCCGTGACGATGCCGGCGAGGCGAAGGCCTATTACAACACCTGCCGCCATCGCGGCTCGCGCATCTGCACCAGCGAGTTCGGCCACGCCAACCGCCTCGTTTGTCCCTATCACCGGTGGACTTACGGGCTCGACGGCAAGCTCCTGATGAACACCAAGACCGATTTCGGCGTCGACCGGTCCGAGCTGTCGCTGCATCCCATCCATATCCGTAATGCGGCGGGATTGCTGTTCATCTCGCTGGCCGACGATCCACCGAGCTTCGACCACGCCTTTGCCGAAATTACGCGCCGCCTAAAACCCCACGGCATGGAACGGGCGAAGGTCGCGCATACGATCGATTACACGGTCCGCGCCAACTGGAAGATCGTGTTCGAGAATAATCGCGAGTGCTATCACTGCCCTTCCAATCACAAGGAATATGTCCGCGCCACCTATGACGTCGCGCGCGACCAGGCGCGCACCGATCCGTCGCTGGCGCCGGCGCTCGACGCCGCGATCGCCCAGGCCAATGCGCGCTTTCGCGCCCTCGGCCTCGACGAGGGCGACGTATCGTCGAACATGACCGGCACCTTCTTTCGCGCCCACCGCACCCCGCTCGTCGAGGGGTACGCGAGCCAGAGCATGGACGGCCAGCCGCTTTCCTCGTTGATGGGCGATTTCAAGGAACCCAATGCCGGCACCTTGCGGACGACGGTTTTCCCGAATTTCTGGCAGCATTCGGGCAGCGATTACGCCGCCGCGGCGCGCATCACGCCGCTGGGGCCGACGACGACCGCGATCCGCGCGACGTGGCTGGTCGACAAGGACGCCGTCGAGGGCAAGGATTATACGCTCGACCGCCTGCTGCCGTTCTGGGACGTCACCAACCGGCAAGACTGGACGATTTGCGAAAATCAGCAGATTGGCATTGGTTCGTCGCGCTATCGGCCGGGGCCGTTCTCGCTGACCAAGGAACAGAACGTGGCGCACTTCCTCGAATGGTATCTGCGCGAAGTTTCGGGCCCCGGCGCGGCGCGCAAATCGGCCTGAACCGCAATCACCGGCGTGCGCTCGCCGGAACCTTCCGGGGCGGCAGGCACGGCGAATAACGGGGGGACGCCTTGACAGTCGACCAAGCTAAAATCGTCATCATCGGCGGCGGCGCGATCGGTTGCAGCATCGCCTATCATCTCGCCAAGGCGGGAGAGCGCGACGTCGTCATCCTGGAGAAAAGCGGCGTCACCCACGGCTCGACCTGGCACGCGGCGGGCCTGGTCGGCCAGTTGCGCAGCAAGCGCAACCTGACGCGCATGCTGCAATACAGCGTCGAGCTGTATGGCCGGCTGGCTGCCGAAACCGGTCAGGCAACCGACTGGAAGCCGGTCGGCAGCCTGCGGCTCGCCTCGTCGAACGACCGCTGGAGCGAGATCAAGCGCACCGCGACCACGGCGCGCAGCTTCGGGTTCGATCTGCATCTGCTGTCGGCCGTAGAGGCGAAACAGCGTTTCCCCTATATATCGACCGAGGGCGTAGTCGGCGGCGCCTTCGTTCCCACCGACGGGTATATCGACCCGAGCAGCCTGACCCAGGCGCTGGCCCGGGGAGCCCGGGCGGGCGGCATCAGGATCGTCGAAGGCGTGCGCGTCACCGGCATCAAGGTCAGGGATCGCCGGGTCGTCGGGGTGATAACCGACCAGGGCACGATCCGCTGCGAAACGCTGGTTAACGCCGCCGGCATCTGGGCGCGCGATGTCGGCGCAATGGCCGGCGTACGCGTGCCCGTCGCCGCGGTCGAACATCAATACATGGTCACCGAGAAAATGCCGGGCGTCGCCCCGGATCTGCCGTCGTTGCGCGACCCGGACAAGAATTTCTATCTCAAGCCCGAGGTCGGCGGCTTCGCTATCGGCGGTTGGGAGAAGGACACCGTGCCGTTCGGCGCACGCGGCGTGCCGTTCGATTTCGGGCGCGAGCTGCTGCCGTCGAATTTCGAGCGTTTCGAGCAGATCGTCGTCCCCGCCGCCGAACGCCTGCCGATCCTCGACCAGGTCGGTATCCGCAACCTGATCAACGGGCCGATCCCCATCTCCCCTGACGGCGAGCCGATCATGGGTCGCGCGCCAGAGCTCGACAATTTCTTCGTTGCCTGCGGCTTCACCTCGGGCATCGCGGCGGCCGGCGGCGCCGGACGCGCCATGGCGCAATGGATCGTCCACGGCGAACCGGAATTCGATCTGTGGGCTTTCGACCTCCGCCGCTTCGGCACGCATCACGCCGGCCTGCGCTATCTCTACGAACGCTGCGTCGAGAGCTATCACCGCTACTACCTGATCCATTGGCCGGCCGAGGAAACGGCGGCCGGACGCGGCGGCCGGCGTAGTCCGCTCTATCAGATCCTCAACGAGCGCGGCGCCGTATTCGGCGCGCGCTTTGGCTGGGAGCGCGCCAACTGGTTCGCGCCCGCCGGCGTCGAGGCGAAGGACACGCTCTCGCTCGAAGGACGGCCGAACTGGTTCGCCCATGTCGGGCGCGAGCACAAGGCGGTGCGCGAAGGCGTGGCGCTGTTCGATCAGTCGTCGTTTTCGAAATTCGAGATTTCCGGGTCGGGCGCGTTCGATGCCTTGCAGCGGCTTGCCGCCAACGATTTGCACAAGCCGCCGGGAGCCCTCACTTACACCCAGCTCTGCAACGAGCGCGGCGGCATCGAAGCCGACCTCACCATCGCCCGTCTCGACGAGGACCGTTTCTATCTCTGCACCGGCAGCGGCTTCGGAGTCCGCGATTCGCACTGGATCGAGAGCCACCTGCCGCGCGATCGATCGGTGGCGCTGCGCGACGTCACCTCGGCGCGCGCGGTGGTCAACATTTGCGGACCGCTGGCGCGCAAGGTCCTCGAAAAAGCCACTGACGACGACGTTTCCCACGCCGCGTTTCCTTTCATGCAGGCGCGCGAACTGCGCATCGGCTACGCCCCCGTACTGGCCCTGCGCGTGACCTATGTTGGAGAGCTGGGCTGGGAGCTGCACATCCCGACCGAGTACGCGCTGCACGTCTATGAATCGCTTTGGGCGGCGGGACAGGAGTTCGGCATCGTCAATGCGGGCTATCGCGCGATCGAATCCTGCCGGCTGGAAAAGCGCTACCTTTACTGGGGCGCCGACATCACCCCCGACTACAATCCCTACGAGGCGGGGCTCGGCTTCTGCGTCGCCCTCGACAAGGGCGATTTCATCGGCGCGCGCGCCCTCGCCCGGATCAAGCGGGCCGGCCCCGACCGAAAGCTGTGCGTTTTCACCCTTGAAAAGCCCGTGCCGGTCTATGGCAGCGAGGCGATCCTGCGCGCCGGCAAGATTCTCGGCGTCACCACGAGCGGCGGCTACGGCCATACCATCGGCAAGAGCATCGTCTTCGGCTATCTGCCGACCGAAGAAGCCGGGCATGCCGATTACGAGATCGAGGCGTTCAGCGAGTGTATTCCGGCGACCCGGCTGGCGCGCGCGCCCTACGATCCCGAACGCAAGCGCATTTTGATTTAGGGCTTGCAGGACATCTCATCTGCCGGCCGGCTGCGACATTTCCCCTTCTTGCAGCCCGGCAGGGGGCGCATTATCGTGCGCACGGACGACGCGAATCCGGCCGGGTTAGCTCAGCGGTAGAGCAGCAGTTTTGTAAACTGAAGGTCGGGGGTTCAATCCCCTCACCCGGCACCATCGTCCCGTCAACCGCACCTGAGCCGAGGATAACGCCCGATGCCCGCCGATGGCCGCGACCGCCCGCACGACCATCACAGCCATGCGCACAGCCACGGCGACGAGCCGGTCACGGCCGACAGCGAGCGGCGCATCCTGCGGGTGATGTGGCTGACCGGCGGGTTCATGATCGCCCAGGCGGCAGGCGGCATTTTTTCGGGCTCGCTCGCCCTGCTCGCCGATTCCGGCCACATGATGACCGATACGGCGGCCCTCGCCCTCGCCTGGCTCGCCTTTCGCATGGCCCGCCGGCCGTCGGATACGCGACGTTCCTACGGCTATCACCGCTTCCAGGTGCTCGCCGCCTTCGTCAACGGCCTCGCCCTGTTTCTCGTCGCCGGCTGGATCGTCATCGAGGCGGCGCGCCGTCTGTTCGAACCGGTCGTGATTCTCGCCGGACCGATGCTGGGCATCGCCGCCATCGGCCTGCTGGTCAATGTCATCGCCCTTGTCGTACTGCGGCGCGGCGATCATCGCAACCTCAACATGCGCGGCGCCATGCTCCATGTGCTGGGCGATTTGCTCGGTTCGGTCGGGGTGATCGGCGCGGCGTTGATCATCATGTTTACCGGCTGGGCGCCGATCGACCCGATCCTGTCGGTCGTCGTCGCCGTGCTGGTTCTGCGGAGCGCGTGGGACATCGTCCGCCGCTCAGGCCATATCCTGATCGAGGGCGTGCCCGACGAGGTCAATATCGGCGACCTGAAACCCGCGTTGCTCGCCGCCGTGCCGGCAGTGGAAGACATCCACCATGTCCATGCCTGGTCGCTGACCGCCGAACGGCCGATGCTTACCATGCATGCGACGGTGCGCCAGGATTCCGACCTTGAAGCGACGCTGGGCGCAATCAAGCGCCTGCTGAACGAGCGTTTCGGCATCGTGCACGCGACGATTCAGGTCGAACACGGGGCATGTCCGGACAGTGATGGCGCGATGGCTGGCAGAAAATCGAGCTAGATCGTTGTGGAAATCGTGCCCGGGCGGCGAGCGCCGTAATAATCTATTTCTTCTTGCCCTTCTCGTTCGGCGCGGCCGGCGCGTAGACCCCGCCGATATAGGGCTTGCCCGGACCGGCGTGAACCACAAGCGAATTGCGTAGATTGACCGCCGTCGCTTCGGGGTTCTGGCTCGGTAATTCGTTGCTCTTTTGGGCGACGCCGCCCTTGTCGCTGCCGGCCACGGCCGGTAACGGTCCAAGCACTGCTGCAGACAGTGCTATAGCAGAAAGAAACAGGAATACCCGGTTCATGCTGCCAGCATCGCCCGACAGCAGTTAATAAATCGTTGGCATCCAGACCCCGAAGTCGATCGCTATCGCTTTCGATGGAGGGCTTATCGTCTAGGCGCAGGTCGGCAGGCGTGTTACTGTCATGCGCATCGTCCCTGTGCAGGGCCTCTTAATATCCGCGCCGATATTCCGTGAATTTTGAACAGCTCGCCATCGAATACGGCGCTTACATCTACGCGCTGATTTTTATCTGGACCTTCTTCGAAGGCGAGACGTTCGTCATTTTTGCCGGTTTCGCCGCGCATCAAGGCAGCCTCGACTGGACGGCGGTGTTTCTCACCGCGTGGTTCGGCAGTTTCTGCGGCGACCAGACCTATTTCTGGATCGGCCGTCGCTGGGGGCAGGACATCCTGCTCCGCTTTCCCCGCTGGCGACCGGGCGTCGATGCCGGTCTCGAATTCCTTCGCACCTATAACACCTGGTTCATCCTGTCGTTCCGTTTCATTTACGGGGTGCGGAATTTCGCGTCCTTCGCCATGGGCCTGAGCGGCCTCGACCCGCTGCGCTTCGCCGCCCTTAATTTCATTGCCGCCTTCGTCTGGGCGCTGAGCTTCGCCGGTTTCGGCTACCTGTTCGGACAGGCGCTTCAGTCGATGCTCGGCGAATTCGCGCATACGTTCGGGCTGATCATGCTTGGCATCTTCGCCCTTTCGGTCGGAGTGTTTATTTTCGTCCGCAAACGTCATTTACGCCGGATGGCGCGGGCAAAACGCCTGTCCGCCGCCGGCGCGCCGCCGCTGGCCGTGCAAAGCGAACGTTCGGGTTCGTCGGTCTGACGCACGAATTCCGCCGATCGGTCGCGACCGGCAACGTGAGTTTTCCCGCACCGGTCGGTTTGTTATCCTTGCGGGTCATCTTCGGCACTGGCGCTGGGCCGGCCCCGCGACAGCGATAGCGAGCACCTCATGGCGATCTCGGTCGATTGTATCCTCAGGGCCGGCGCACAATTGGGCGAATGCCCGGTGTGGTCGCCGGAGGAACGCTCGCTTTACTGGGTCGATATTCCGGCCTGCAAGCTGAACCGCTTCGACCCGTCGACCGGAATCAACCGGAGCTGGACCATGCCGGCCCCGATCGGCTCCTTCGTCCTGCGACGTACGGCGGGCGCCGTCGTCGCCTTGCGCAGCGGTTTTTTCCGGATCGATTTTACGACCGGCGAGACCATGGCGATGGCCGAACCGCTGGCCGACAATCCCGCCTGCCGGTTCAATGACGGTCGGTGCGACCGCGCCGGCCGGTTTTTCTGGGCCGGCACCATGGAAGACCCGCCCGATCCGCTGGCGCCGCAAGGCGAACTTTACCGGTTCGGGACGGATCGCCATTGCGTGTCGACGGTGGCCGATCTCATCGTGTCGAACGGGCTCGCGTTCTCCCCTGACGGGCGAACGATGTATCTCTCGGACTCGCACGCCGCGGTGCAGACTATCTGGACCTTCGATTACGACCACGACGCCGGCATCATCTCCAACCGCCGGGTGTTCGCCACGACGCGCGAGCTTGAAGGCCGGCCGGACGGCGCGGCCATCGACGCCGATGGTTGCTACTGGACCGCCGCCAATGGCGGCTGGCAGCTGATCCGCTTCACGCCCGATGGCAGGGTCGATCGCACCATTCCGCTGCCGGTCTGCAAACCGACGATGCTGTGCTTCGGCGGCCCCGATCTGGATACGATCTATGTCACATCGATGCAGCCGCCACCCGGCATGCCGGGCGACCATTCGCTGGCCGGGTGCATTCTCGCCCTCGCCGCCGGCGTGCGCGGCCTGCCGGAACCGCGCTTCATCGGCTAGCGCTGGACATACCCCGCCGCGGCGAAATCGCCGCCCTGAAACTTGACTGCCGGATCGTCGGGATCGACCGGCGGCCCGGCGCGCAGGATCGTTTCGGCGAACACCTCGGCATTATCGTGCGGATCGAAGCCGATCGGCGCCGCCTTGGCGTTGTCCCACCACCCCCGATCGTTGGCCGACTGGCCGTAGACGATGGCGAAACCGAACCGGGGCGCATTGAGACAGGCGCGGATCAGCCGCAGCAGGTCGGGATGGCTGAGCCATGTGCTGAGCTGGCGCATCGCCGCTGGCCGTTCGGCCGCCGTGCCGATGCGCAGGCATGCGATCTCGAGCCCGAATTTGTCGGCGTAGTACCGACCCAATGCCTCTCCATACGCCTTGCTCACGCCGTAAAGGGTGTCCGGGCGGACCGGCGCGTCGGCGTCGATGCGTTCGCCGCGCCCATAAAAGCCGATGACGTGATTGGAGCTTGCATAAACGACCCGGCGAACGCCGTGCCGGCGCGCGGCCCCGAAGACGTTATACGTCCCGGCGATGTTGGCGGCGAGCAGCGCATCGAACTCCGCCTCGACCGAGATCCCGCCGAAATGGACGATGGCGTCGCAGTCAGCGACCAGCGCATCGACCGCCGCCCGGTCGGCTAGGTCGCAGCGCACGCATTCCTCGTTGGCGTGAGCCCGGCCGAGATCGGCGATGTCGGAACTGCGCAGCGGCCATAACGCCGCCATCTGCGGCCGCAAATACCGGCCAAGCTGCCCGGCGGCGCCGGTGAGCAGGATTTTCCTGTATGAACGGTCGGACACAACCCCTCCCCGGCCTTGCAGCCACGCGATATATTGCGTCGATCAAACCCGGAATACCGCGGCTGGCGCAAGCCGCAAGATTGCGGCTATGCTGAATCGCCGGAGCCGCGCAGGAGACGCCGCCGATGCATCTGTTCGAACGCCTCGACGCCCAACGCAAGGCGGAAGCGAGTCCCTTCCGCGCCCAGCTTCTGAAAGAGGATATCGAACGTCTGGCGCGGGTGCGCGATCTGGCGGCGGCAAACGCCGGGATCGCGCCGTACCTTAAAGCCGCCCTCTATATTGGCTGGTCGCAGGGCGATTTCCGCACCCATGAGCTTAAACCGACGCTTGAACCTTTCCTCGTCGCCTATCATGCCTATTGGCATGGCGGATGCGCCGACGCCCAGGACAGCACGTGCAGCGAATTATGGGAAAAGTTCGCGACCGACCGGCTCGACCGCCTGGTCGGCTGCCTCAGCCGCGTTCGCTAACCCATGCCGGTCGTTCCCGACCGATAGTCCCCGATCAGAAATCGAGGAGATTACGGATCTTCTCTATTCCGGCCTTGGCGCAAACATCGTCGGCGTCGCCGCCCGGCGCGCCCGAAACGCCGATGCCGCCGACAATCGAGCCGCCGGCCTCGATCATCAAGCCGCCGCCAATAATCGTAGCCCCGGGAAGCCCGCGCACGCCGGACTGCGGCATGCCGGGGCCGGTCGCCGCGACAAGTTCGGTCGTATTCGTCCGGAAGCTCACGGCCGTCCACGCCTTGCCGGTCGCCGTCGTAACGGTGTGCGGGCCGGCGAAGCGGTCGCGCAACACAACCTGGGTCACGCCGAAGCGATCAACCACCGCCACAGCCACCTGGTGGCCGTTCTGCCGGCAATCGTTCAACGCCGCGCGAGCGAGATCGAGCGCCACATCGACCGTCAGCGACCGATAGGTGGCGAAGGCCTCCTCCGCCGACGCCACCGACGGACCGGCCAGCATCGCCAGCATCGACATCGCCCCGAGAATGGAACGGACCTGCATCGCAGCCTCCCTGTCTAGTTGTTTTCGATCCCGCGTGCGTCCCCTGCGTTGCGCGCCCCCGCCATCACGCGCGCACGGGCATAGATGTCCTCGATCAGCCCCCAAAACAGGTCGTCGCCCGGATAGCCGACGATCCGGCCGACTTCCCGGCCATCGACCGTGGCGACAAAGGTCGGGGTGAAGCGGACCCCCGGCAGGTGCCGGAGGTCTTCCGGCACCTTGCGGTCGAGATAGACCCGGCGCAGTGGCAGCAGGGCCGATATCTCGGTACGGGGGTATATAGGACCGATTTCACGATGCCAGCGGGCGCACCACGGACAATCGGCAGCCTCGAACAGGACGAGTTCGGTCCCCCGGGCGGGCGCGTCGATGGCAGCCGGGACCCCAACCGGAACCAGCGCCAGCAGCGCCAGGATTCCGGCAATAACGATCCGACGAGCCGCTGTGCTTGAGAGCATCGCGGAAGCCTACGCTACCTTCTTGATATTGAAGGTATAAATTCCACCCGCTTCGTTCCAGTTGACGAGTTGCTGGCCGGTCGAGCGGCAAAACGCCTCAAAATCCTTGACCGCGCCGGGATCGGTTGCGAGAACCTGCAATACGCCACCCACTGGAACATCCTTGATCGCCTTCTTGGCGCGCAGGATCGGCAGGGGGCAGTTCAATCCCTTGGTATCGAGTACGGTCGCCATGGCTGTATCGTCTCCTCGGTTGGTATGGGCCCACTACACTAAGCGGCGGTGGTTGCGTAAACGTGAAACGTTAGCGCTTGTCCGCCGAAACCGGCAAGTATTATATTAGTAAAGATAAATATAATCCAGCCGTATCGCGGTGTGCATTCTAACGAAGGAAACCGGCCCAAATGACGGATTTATCCATCGCCACCCAAGTCAGCCTGCTCGGCTTTCTCGCCGGCATTGTCTTCGGGGCGACCGCCCTCAAGACCAATTTCTG
>JACQAF010000049.1 GCA_016195145.1 Rhodospirillales bacterium | reverse complement strand
AGCGGACGAAATCGTCGCCGTGCGCGACCGGGCGATGCTGACGTCGCTTGAGGAAACCCTCGCGGCGCTGGCTGCCGCGCGGGCAGGCGAGGGACGCTCGCTTGCCGGGACGCTGATCGCCCATCTCGACGAGATCGAGCGTCTGTGCGGCGATGCGGGCCGGCACGCCGCCGCCCAGCCGGCGGCGATCAAGGCGCGGATCGAGGCGCAACTAACCGAACTTCTCGGCGGGCAGCCGGCCTTGCCGCCCGAACGCCTGGCCCAGGAAGCGGCGATGATGGCGGCGCGCGCCGACGTGCGCGAGGAACTCGACCGCCTCGTCGCCCATATCGGCGCGGCGCGGGCGCTGCTGGCCGGCGGCGGCGCCTGAGCGGACACGATGGCAGACGGCCCAAGGATTGAACGGCGCGGCCTCCTTCTCGTTCTGTCCTCGCCATCGGGCGCGGGCAAGACGACGCTCGCGCGCCATCTGATGGAAGCCGACCGCGGCATCTCCATGTCGGTCTCGGTGACGACGCGCCCGAAACGGCCGGGCGAGACCGGCGGCGTCGATTATTATTTCATCGACCAGGCCGAATTCGGCCTGATGGTCAATCGCGGCGACCTGCTCGAACACGCCAAGGTCTATGGCAATTATTACGGCACGCCGCGCGCGCCGGTCGAGACGGCGCTCGCCGCCGGCCGCGACGTTCTGTTCGACATCGACTGGCAGGGAACCCAACAGCTCGCCCAGAACGCGCGCGCCGATCTGGTCAGCGTGTTCATCCTGCCGCCATCGACGGCCGAACTCGAAAAGCGCCTCAAGGCGCGGGCGCAGGATCCGCCCGACGTGGTTGCCGGCCGGATCGCCAAGGCCTCGGACGACATGAGCCACTGGCGCGAATACGACTACATCATCGTCAATCGCGATTTCGACGAGAGCGTCGCCCGCGTGCAGGCGATCCTGTCGGCCGAGCGCTGCCGGCGCGACCGGCAGGCCGGCCTCGCCGATTTCGTCATACGCCTGCGCGAGGGCCAGTAGCGTCGCCGCGCACGACGAAGGCGCGGGCGAGGGCGCAGAATTCCCCGATCGACAGTTCTTCGGCCCGGCGCGTGGGCGCAATTCCCGCCTCGGCGAGCAGAGCCACCGCGTCGCCGCCAAGGGCGCGCAGGCTAGCGCGCAGCATCTTGCGACGCTGGCCGAACGCGGCAGCGACGACGCGCTCCAACGCCACCGGATCGGCCGGGGCAAGCGGCGTTGCACGGGGGATCAGCTCGACCACCGTCGAAACAATCTTGGGCGGCGGGGTGAAGGCGCGCGGATCGATGTCGAACAGCCGCCTGGCCTCCATCCGCCATTGCGTCGCCACCGACAGCCGCCCATAGGCCGCCGTGCCCGGCGCAGCAAAGAGACGCCCGGCGACCTCCTTCTGGAACATGAGAATCATCCCCGCGAAGGCATCGGAATGGGCGAGCCACTGCACGAGAAGCGCGGTCGAGATGTTATAGGGCAGATTGGCGACGATCCGGCGCGGCGGCGCGCCCAGTTCATGCACAGTGACGGCGAGCGCGTCGCCGGGCACGATTTCGAGCCGGCCCGGATGGGCGGCGGCGATCTCGGCCAGGGCGGCAAGGCAGCGTTCGTCGCGTTCGACCGCAATCAGCCGCGTGGCCCCGGCAGCGAGCAATGCGCGGGTCAGGCCCCCCGGTCCGGGACCAATCTCGATGACGGTGCCCGAGGAAAGGTCGCCTGCGGCGCGCGCAATCTTGGCGGTCAGGTTGAGATCGAGAAGGAAATGTTGGCCGAGCGAGCGCCGGGCGGCGAGGCCGTGGCGGGCGATTACCTCGCGCAGCGGCGGCAGCCGGTCTGGCGGCGGCTCGCTCAGGCCGACGCCCTTTCGCGAGTCAGCGCGCGCCGTTGCGCGAGGTCGTCGGCCAGACGCAGCGCGGCGATCAGGCTCGCCGGATTGGCCTGTCCGGTGCCGGCAATGGCGAGCGCCGTGCCGTGGTCGGGGGAGGTGCGCACGAATGGCAGGCCCAGCGTAACGTTGATCCCGCGCGCGAAGTCGAGGGTCTTGAGCGGGATCAGCGCCTGATCGTGATACATGCAGATAACGGCGTCGTAGCGGGCCCGCGCGCCCTCGTGGAACAGCGTATCGGCGGGCAGCGGTCCTGCGGCATCGATGCCTTCGGCAGCAAGGGCGCGCGCCGCCGGGGCGATGATGTCGGTTTCCTCGCGGCCGAGCGTGCCGCCCTCGCCGGCATGGGGATTGAGGGCGGCGAGCGCCAGACGCGGCCGGGAGATACCGAAATCGTCGATCAGGGCGCGGGCGGCAATGCGCGCCTTGGCGACGATCGATTCCTGGGTCAACGCGGCGAGCGCGTCCTTGAGCGACATGTGGATGGTGACCGGCACGACGCGAATGCCGCCGCCGACCAGCATCATCACCGGCATGAGGGCGTTGCCGCCGGCAAGCTCGGCAAGATACTCGGTATGGCCGGGATGGCGAAAGCCGGTCTCGTAAAGGGCCTGCTTGTGAATGGGGTTGGTGACGATGGCCGACGCAGTACCGGCGCGAACCAGCCCGACAGCGCGGCCGATGGCGGCGAGAACGGCTCGTGCATGGCGCGGATCGGGGCGACCATAGGCGACCGGGATGGGCAGGGGCTCGGGCAGGACTGGCAGCGCCGCTGTAAACGCTGCCGCAGCCTCGGCGGGGTCGGCGATTTCTGCGACCGGCACGTCGATCCCGATCCGCGCGGCCAGGGCGCGCAGACGTGTCGGATCGTCAATGACGAAGAAAACCGGAAACGCGCCGGGCGTCTTCCTGGCGGCAAGCCAGGCGCCGAACGCGATTTCACCGCCGATACCGGCCGGCTCGCCCATGGTGAGTGCGAGCGGTAGGCGGATGAGAGCCGGGGCACGTGCGGCGGTAGCGCTCACGCCCGGACGTCGACAAAGGCAATGCGCCGCAGGTCGCGCAAATACCGCCGCGCCTGAAGGTCGATACGCTGGCGCATCAGGTTTTCCTCGATGTCCTCCCGGCTGGGCAGATTTGCCACCGGGTTTTCGCGGGCGCAAACCATCAGCAGAAGCAGGCCGGGATTCACCCTTATCGTCGGGCTCATCCTGCCTACCGGAAGATCGACAATGGTGGTGCGCACGGCCGTCGCGAGATCGCCGACGCGCAAATTCTCGATCCGCTCGGGCGTCGATATGCCGAGCTCGCCGGCGACCCGGTTTAGATCTTCGCAGCCGGCGATCGTCTCGCGCAGGGTCTGGGCCAGCTCGTTCTGGGCCTCGATGTCGGGGGGCGCGGCGCCCGGCTCGATCGGCAGCAGGAATTGCGCGAGGGTGACCTTGGCATCTTCGGGCGACGGGGCGGCAATCGTTCGCTTGTCGCGCATCAGATAGATGTAAAAACCGGCGACGGTGTGCAACGGCTGGGTCGCCTGGCCGGGCTGCATCTCGGCGAGCGCTTCTTCGATTTCGGGATCGAACTGCCCTTTCTGTACCCAGCCGATATCGCCGCCGGTGCTGGCCGATGCGCTTTGGGAAAATTGTCGAGCAATGGCGCTGAACGGCACATTTTCGCGCATCTGGTCGAGCAGGTTGAGGGCCCCCTGCCGGACTTCCTCCTCCTGATCGGGATTGTCGATCGGCAGGAATATCTCGCCCAGCAGGTATTCGGTGAGTCCCTGGCTCGAATTGAATCTGGCCAGGATTTCATCGACTTCATCTTCGCCGACCTGGATGTTGGGCCGGACGCGTCGCGCGATGACTTTCTGCCATGCGACGCCGGCGCGGATCTGATCGATCAGCGTCGAGCGCTCGATGCCGTTCTGGCGCGCATATTGTTCGAGCCCGCCGGGCGGCATGCGGTTGCCCTGTTCGATACGCTCGATTGTCTGGTCGATTTCGGCTTGAGCGGGGGCGACGCTGAGGCGTTGCGCCTCCTGTATCTGCAGCTTTTCGTCGATCAGGCTGCGCAGCACTTGCGGTTGAAGACGCCGGTATATCTCGGGCGTATTCGACAGGCTGGACGATACGACGATCAGGTGGATCCGGGCCGAGAGATCGTAATTGGAGATGACGTCATCGTTGACCACGGCGACGATGCGTTGCACCTCCTGGGCGCCGGCGGGCGCAGCGGCAACCATAACGGCGAATAAGGCGGGCAAGAATTTTTTCAAGGGCATGGTCGATCCGGGCAGTATTGGTTACGGCATCATCATAAGCGGTCGCGGCGACCTGTGGCGCGGGCAGCCGCCATTGGGGGATATATACGCGCTCCCGTCCATGCCGGCAACGCAGGCCATGGGGCAGGTAACGTCATCCGTCTTCGAGATAAAGCAGCGTCGCCACGCCGAGAAGGGTGCTGACCGCGGTGGGGGCCCAGGCAGCCAGAAGCACCGGCAAGCTGGCGCTTTGGCCGAGCGCGGCGATGATATTGGACAGGAAAAACAGGAGGAAACCGGCGGTAATCCCACCAACGACCATGGTCAGAGCACCGCCCTGTCGCGACGGCCGTAACGAAAAACTGGCGGCAATCAGCACCATGGCGAAGAGAAGCAACGGCCCGGCGACCAGAGAGTGCCAGTACAAGCGATGCCGGAGCGCCGAAAACCCGGCATTCTCCAGCATGCGGATGAACGCCGGCAATTCCCAGAACGAGATGGTTTCCGGCGAGGCGAAGCCTTCCTGGATGCGCTCAACGGTCATTTCGGTCGGCAGGTTGAACTCTTTTTCAAAGCGCGCCGGCCGCTCCGGCGCGGTGATCCACGCGTCGCGCAGTTCCCAGTACCCCGGCATCAGGCGGGCAGTGGAGGCATCGACCCGGCCGATGAACCGGTCTTGCGACCCCTCGAAACTGAGGATCATCACGTCCTGCAGTTCGAGATCCTGGGACGAGATGCGTTGCGCATGCACCACCGAGTTCGTGCCGCCGTCGACCTCGCGCAGCCACAAGCCGGTCGGCGACACGGCGAGCAGGCTCGACCGGCCGCGCAGGTAGCGCGATTCGATCTGCTCGAATTTGCCATAAAGAACCGCCGCGACGGGGTTAAGCACCGCGATCTTCAGGCCGCCGAAAAAGACGGCAATGGCGACCACCGGTAGAAGGAACTGCCACACCGATACGCCGGCCGCGCGCACGACAGTCAATTCCTGGTTGCGCGTCAAACGCCAGAAGGTGAGCATTGCGGCGGCGAGCACCACGAATGGCACCATGTCCTGCGCAAGATTGGGCAGCTTGAACAGCGACATGCGGATGACAATGGCGAAGGTCGCGTCCGCCTTGCCCGAGGCGCGACGCAGTAATTCGACCAGATCGAACAGAAAAACGATGGCAATCAAGGCCAGAAAAACGCCGACGAACCAGCTGGCAAATTGGCGGCCGATATAGAGCGACAGGGTCGGCGACAGGCGCATCGCCATTAGCCCGTGGGTAGCCAGGCTTCGGCCCGGCGGCGCGACGGCGTCCGCAAAAGCCACCACGCCGCGGCGCCGATCGCCAGCAACACGAGAAGGTAGAGAAGAAGGGTGAGTTGCGGCGCCTTGACTATGGCGTTCTGCAAGGCGATACCGGCGGTCTGCAGGACGACGACGAGCCCGATCGCGACCAGGACGCGCCGCGTCTGGCCGCGGCGGTTAAATTCGCCCGATAGCATGGCGGCGAGGCCGATCATGACGAAGGCCAGCGCGTAAAGCGGCTGGGTGAGCCTGGTATGGGCCTCGGCGCGCAACTTGTGGGCATAAACGCGATCGGCTTCCGACGAACCCGGCGACAACAATTCGCCGAGAAACCGTTCGCTCGGTTCGCGCCAGCGTTCGCCACCGCTGCGGCCGAGCTGACCCAGATCGACGCTATAACGCTCGAAATAGAGCAGGGACAGCTTCCCTTCTTTGCGGTCGACCTGCTGGCGGTTGCCGTTGACCATGATCACCCGGGGACCTTCGTCGGTCATGGCCAGCGTTCCTCGCTCGGCAAGGACGGTCACCGGTTTTTCGGGCGTGCGATTGTCATAGATCATGATGCCGAGCATCTCGCCCGTCGCTTCGCGCGAGCGGACATAGACGGTAATGCCGGGGCTGACGTTGTTGAATACCCCCTCGCGCAGCAAAATGGCCGAGAAATCGTTGCGAAAATTGAATTCGAGGTCTTTGAACTTGCTGTAACTGACGGGCAGGAGATAAAGCGACAACAGATAACCGATGGTGACAACCCCGCTGGCCAGGAAGATGACTGCAGTGAACAACGCGACCGGCAGCATCACCGACAGGAAGGTCGGCAGCAGCAGCATGGTAAGGTAGAAATAGGCCCCGACCGACAGGCCGCGATTGACGATCAACTCGATGAAGCGCAGCGACTGGGTGAGCCACATGGCGCAGGTCAGCGTGACGGTGACCAGCACCACCACCGTCGTCAGCTGGAAAAAAATATAGCGGGTAAGCCGCCGGGTCATCGAATCCCACGAATTTGACTGCACCAAGGCCTCTATAACGCGAAACCGGGTCCGCGTCGTCCATTTTGGTTATCTTATTGATATATAATGTATATCACAGATTATTTTTGCGGGAGGCAATAGCGGCGCCATAAATAACTGGGCGGGCCCGAGGGATTACGGGAAGGATATCGGCGGGCCTTTATCCGCGCTTTGATCGCCAACCGTTATAGAAAGTGTAGGTAAGCGTGAGAATGTTGAAAGCCATGATCGAACCGCTGATCGGGCGCGTGAAGAAGACCGTCCAATCGTTCGTGAAGCTGATCATGGTGGTCATGAAGTTACTCTCCGCCAACGGACCGAGGATGGCGCCGAGCACCATCGGCGCGATCGGGAAGCGGTAGCGCTCGAAGAGATAACCGAGGATCCCGAAGGCCGCGATCAGCCACAAATCTCCGGTGGTCGAACGGGAGGCGAGCGCGCCCATGAAGCAGAACATCACGACGAAGGCCGAGGTGATGGCCTCGGGAAATTCAAGCACCTTCACCAGCAGCTTGATGGCGAAGTAACCGATGATGCACATGCCGATGACAGCGACGAAAATCGAGGCGAAAATCGCATAGACGAGATCGGCCGACTTGAAGAAGACGTGCGGGCCGGGCTGCACGCCATGCAACATGAACGCGGCGAGGATGATCGCTGTCGCGCCCGAGCCGGGAATACCCATGGTGAGCAGCGGCACCATGGCGCCGCCGACCGAGGACGTTGCCGCCGTCTGGGGCGCAATAATTCCTTCGGCGATGCCGGATCCGAGCTGGCGGCGATTCTTGCCGTATTGTCCCTCGATGCCGTAGCTTACGAACGACGCGATCGTCGCCCCCGCGCCGGGAACGACGCCGATGATGAATCCGACGATCGAGCCGCGCACGAAGGTCCACTTGGTCTTCAGGACGGCGGCAAGATTCGGCAATCGCGTCGTGATTGTGCTGGTTCGAGCGATCCCCGCCGTTTCGCCTCGCTGTTCCATGCGTGTGAGCACCTCGCCCAACCCATAGGCGCCGATCATCACCAGAAGGTAATCAACGCCGTCGGCGAGTGCCGGCACGTTAAAATCGTACCGCAGGTTCCCATAGGTTGGGTCGGTGCCCACGGTCGCGAGCAACAGGCCGATACAGAGGGAAATCAGCGCCTTCGCGAGCGCGCCGCCGGCCAAGGTTACGACGGACATGAGCCCAAGCAAAATGATCGCGAAATACTCGGGGGTCGAGAGCGCGAGCGCGATCATGGCGACCGGTCCCGAGAGTATGACCATCGCTACGGCGGCAACTAGGCCGCCGGCGAAAGCCGAAAACAGCGTCCAACCGAGCGCTAGGGCCGGCTCGCCGCGGCGCGCCATGGTATAGCCGTCCCATAACAGCGGCACGTCCATCGGTTCGCCCGGAATACGAAACAGAATCGACGTGAAGGCCCCGCCATAGGTTCCGGATACGTACATCGCCGTCAGCAGAATGATGGCCGGGAGGATCCCCATCCCGTAAGTGAACGGCAGTGCGAGGACGACCCCCATCACCAGGGTCAGACCGGGAAGCACGGCGACGATCAGGCCGAGCGCCAAACCGATCACCATGATGAACAGGTTTAGCGGGTTGAAGAGGACGGTTTGAAACCCTTGGGCAAGAAGGGAGAGGATGTCCATGGTTCGGCTTTCTATTTGACGCCGAAGGCTGCCATCAGCGATGTCGAGAATTCCTGGAACGGTCCGGCGCCGAGTGGAAGCGAAATGTAGGCGATACGCTGGAAAATGACGAAAAAGGCGAGCGTGCCGATGGCGGCGGTCACGGCGGCGATACCCGGCCTCCGGTAGCCAGCGCACATTATGATGCCGAACATGAGAAGAAAGGTGGCCAGCGTGAACCCGATATAGGGAATGACCGCGACGAACCCAAACAACAGGATGATCGCGGCGCCGGCCCACAAAGGTTGACGCGTGCTCGGATCGCCGGCTTCGATCTGGAGGTCCGCCTCGATCTCCCCCTCCCGGCCAACGGCTTTCGTCGCCGATTTGATCAATGCGCTGGCGTTGCCCTCGTCGACGTTGCGGACGAGCGCCTGGATCGCGCCCACAACTGCCGAAACGATCAGAAGGGCCAAGATCACCCGCGGCCAGGCTTCGGGGCCGACGCGGCCGGGGCTCGCCAACGCGAAGCCGTCGGCCGCGTGCCAAAGCCAAAGACCGCCGCTAAGCGCGATAAAGTACGGCAGTGACCGCGTAAGTCGTACACGCATCTCAATCATTGGCATTCCTCGGCTGTTATCGGACCTACGCGGACGGATCGATGGCGAATGGGGCGGCGAACCCAACTCGCCCGCGCGTTCATTTCATAAGCCTGCCCAGCGTTTCGACCTCTTGCGAGATGTAAGATATAGCCGACTCGCCGAGGAGAACGCTTTTGGGGTCGGCCCATTGGTCGATGAGATATTTTTTGTATTCATCGGACGCCGTCACTTTGGCAATTCCGGCCTCAAGAAACTTGACCCGATCGGGCGGCGTTCCGCCCTTGATCGCCACCGTCCGGAACTGGTCGGCCACGAGATCGAGTCCGATCTCCTTGCTGATCTGCACATTCTCGAAGGGAGCGCCCCGTTCGTTGGCGAGGAAAAGAATCGGTCGGAGCTGCTTGCTTTCGATGAAGCCTTTGATGTCGCCGGCCTGCTCATAGAGCAGATCGACATGGCCGCCGATCGCCGCCGCGTACCGCTCGCCCGGCCTCGCATAGGGAACCGAGGTTAGTTTTAGGTTCCTGCGTTTGGCTACGGTCATCGTGACGACATCCTCGGACGAACCCAGGCCGGTGAGGGCGACTTTCAGGGCATTGCCGGCCGCCGCCTTTTCGACGTCCGCCCAAGTCTTGAGCGGGCTGTCCTCCTTCACGAAATAGCCCGAGCGCTGTTGCGTCAGCACGGCGAGCGGGATCACATCACGCATCGACCAGCGCTGCCCCGGCGTATTGAGCAATCCGTAGGTATCGACTGTGACGATTGCGATCTGGTAGCCTTCCGCCTGGCTGTTGATCATTTTCAACAGACCGGTCACCCCAGTTGCGCCAGCGACGTTCTCGACCGGGATCGACACTTTGATCTCTGGCTCGAGCAGACGCGCTAATGTCCGTCCGGCAACGTCCGCGCCGCCGCCGGGCCCCCAGCCCACGGTCATTTCGATCGGCCGTGTCGGATAGTTCTGTGCGAACGCAGTTCCGCATAATCCAACGGTAGCCAATAACGCGGTCATACCCACGCGCGCGCAGCGGCCGATGGTCGTGACGTTCGTTGCGATCATGGTGTCCTCCCTGGAATTGCTCCCTTGCGCTGAATTCACAGAAGCAAACCCATACTATATAGTTACGAAACGCAATTTGCTAGGCCTGAAAATTGCGGGAGGAATTTCGTAAACGCCGGAAAACTGCTTGGCCAGATGCGCCGTTCAAAGCGTCGCAAAAGATGTGATTCCACCGGAGACGGGTTTGACAGTTCTTCAATTACTATATAGTATATTTATGTACACAGCCGAGCCCGAGCCCGACGCCGTGAGAGCGTTTTTTGGCGGCGGGGCGAGCGATGAGCCGATTCGTGCGCAGGCGAAGCCGGGGATGATCCGTTTCTTGTCCGACGATGTCTCTGGCTATCCTGCATATTCGCGCGAAGAAACTGCATGTAATCGTGGCGGCCGCGGCGGCCAAGTTCAAATGTAGCGAGATCGTCTCGAAGCACCGAAATCGGGATCGAGCAGGAAAGAAAAGGGAAAGTCGATGCGTAGTCAAAACTATGATGTGGTGGTGGTGGGCGGCGGCACTGCGGGGGCAGTGGCGGCGGTGGCGGCGGCGCGACTGGGCGCACGAACCTGTCTGGTGGAGGCTTCCGGTCATTTAGGGGGCACGTGCCTTGCGCTCGCCAACATCACTCCGTTTCACAACAACCGTGGCGAGCAGGTGGTACGGGGGTTACCGCAGGAATTGGTGGACCGGATCGCGGCCCGCGGCGGCACGCGCGAGAAACCGCATCGCCCCAATCCCACCGGCGTTGGCGGCTCGTGCACGCCGGTCGATCCGGATCTGATGAAGATCGAATTGTTCGAGATGGCCGAGCAAGCCGGCGTCGACTTGTGGCTGCACAGCGCCTTTACCGGCGCGCTGGTCGAAAACAATCGCGTTATCGGCGTGCGGGTGCACAACAAATCCGGCTATCACGATCTGCGCACCCAGGTCGCGATCGACGCGACCGGCGACGCCGACGTTGCGGTGCACGCTGGCGCCGAGTACGTACAGGACGTTCCCGAGGCCGCGCTCAACGCGACACTGGTGTTTCGCGTCGCCGGGGTCGATACGGACGCATTCATCGACGATTCCCGGCGCGAGCCGCACAAGCTTATGCTGCTCGCCGATCCTTATCTGCGCGAAGTGCGCGGCCTGGACCCCGCGCGCGTGATGCGCGAGCAGGTACGCGATATTTTCGACTGCCCCTATATCTATCTCGCCAATCTGGTCCGCGACTACGTGCCGCGAAAGGACTGGGCGGAGTGGGAGATCACCGGCGAGGATCGAAGCGCCTGGGGACGGCTCAAGGTGTTCGGCAGCCGTTTCAGCATCATTCCGGTGCCGCATCGACACGATATCGTGACGCTGAACGCGACGAGCATCACCTTCGACGCCACGAATGGCGCGGCCATGAGCCGCGCCGAGGTCGAGGGGCAACGGCAAGTACGCCTCGCGCTCGATGTGCTGCGGCGTTATATTCCCGGCTTTCGAGAGTGCTACCTGCACACCACGACACCTTCGGTATCGGTGCGTGCGTCGCGGCGGGTGACGGGCGAATACGAACTCACGCGCGCGGATGTCGAGAGTCAAACGCGTTTTCCCGACGGGATCGCGCGCGGTGCCTATCCGATGAGCGTACAGGTTCCGGGTCAGCCGAATGTGCGCCAACATCTGTTTGTTCGCGACGGCGGCGACTACGACATTCCGTATCGTTCCTTGGTGCCGCGCACCCTGGACGGGTTGCTGGTCGCCGGCCGTTGCCTGTCGGCAACGCGCGAGGCGGTCGGTTCGGCGCGCATGGGCGCGCAGTGCATGGCCTACGGACATGCCGCCGGCGTAGCGGCCGCGCTCGCCGTACAGGCCGCCGTACCGCCACGCGCCGTGGACGTCGCAAAACTGCGCAGCACGCTGCGCGAGCAGCACGCCATCGTATGACCGGCAGCCGGCATCGCGCGCCAGACGCCAATCGACCGACGCACGCGCATCTATCAACTTGGTTTAATCCGGGAGTAAAGCCGTGAATCACGACATCGTACGCCACGATAAAGGCCCGATCATGTCCTCCGCCGTAGAGTGCAACGGCATGGTATTTCTTGCCGGCCTGATCGCCGACGACACCTCGAAGGGGGTGAGGGCGCAGACCGAGCAGGTATTGAGCAAGATCGACGCGCTGCTTACCGCTTGCGGGACGAACAAGTCGCGTTTATTGTCCGCGGTCATCTACCTCGACGACATTCGCGACAAGGAAGAGATCAACAAGGCATGGTTGTCATGGATGGACCCGAGCCATCCGCCCGCGCGGGCCTGCGTGCAAGCGAGTCTCGCCACCCCCGCGACGCTAGTTGAAATCATGGTGGTCGCGGCCAAGTAGAGTGTTTCCGCAAGGCGATGCCGAGCAGGTGAGCGGGGGCGGAATCCGTTCGATGCGGCGTGACTGGAGCGAAAGTGGCGAAAGTTTCGAGCACCGCCAAGCGGGATTTCTTTGATCAGTTCCGGCGCCGTCCCGCGCACGGCGTTTACAAGCACCGGCAATTGCGCGAGGCGCTTCTCAAAGCGATAGACAGCGGCTCCTGGGCGGCCGGCGACAATTTGCCAACCGAGGCGGAGCTGGTGCGCCTCACTCCGTTCAGCCTCGGTACGGTGCAGCGGGCGATTCGCTCGCTAGTCGAGGATGGCTTGGTGGTGCGGCGCCGCGGTCGTGGCAGCTTCGTGACCGACAAGCGCTCGCGCATGCAAAATCCGCTCCATTTCCGCTTCTTGTCGGATGACGGCGCGGGCTACTTGCCGGTATTTCCGAAAGTTCTGTCCCGGCAGCTTAAAACCGGAGCGGGGCCTTGGACGCGCCATCTCAACACCGCCGGCCGCGCCGTGCTGCGCATCGATCGGCTGCTCAGTATCAACGACGAATTCAACCTCTACAGCCGGTTCTATGTTGACCCCGGCCGCTTTCGCGCGCTCGCCCGCGAGTCCTTAAAGGCGCTCCATTCGGCCAATTTCACCAAGCTTATCGGGCGCGAGTCCAACGTGCCGGTGTCGTATTTATATCAGAGGGTATGCACGATTCGTTTTCCAGCGGCCATATGTCGCGCGATTAAGGTAAGGAGGGCAACCTCGGGGATTTTACTGGAGATCATCGGCCACGCCGCCGACGGGCAGGCCGTCTATTTTCAAGAGATATTCATTCCCCCTACCGAACGCCAGCTGGTGATTTCCGACAGAACCGGTGTCGAAAAGACGACTACCATGACATAACCTCCGGGCAGCCCAGGCGCGCGGGCGAGGCGTTGTTCGAACAGGCGCATCGGCGGCCTCCGTTTCCATCGCCGATCATCGCGACGATTCGATGGCGAGCGCGCCAACACAGTTCAAATCGATGTCGACGGAGAGAGCTGGTCGAGGCCGAGATGAAAGACGCTCAGCGCCGTTCCGCCTTTGAGGACGAGACGCTCGGACAGGAGCGGCTCGCGGGCGATTTCCCGCAGCATGTCCGGGAGCCGCATCGCCTTTTCGAGCGTCCCGGCCTGATGGCCAGTCTCGTCGGCGCGGCAGCATCTGGGCAGAGGGCGCCGCCAATGAAAGCCCCTCGAACTGACGTCCGATGACATCGGTTGGGAAATGACGTTCCAGCCCTTGGCTGTCCGGCCTTCGCCCGATTTAGTGCCCAAGGCATAACGTACCTGACGCGGCGCAATCTTCCGGATATCGTCCTGCCGGCGATAACCCACGGCGATATCCGCTTGCACTACGTCACCAGCCCGAGCTCGCGCACGCCGCGCTGCTCGACCGGCTCGGGATCGCCCTGCCCAAACGAATGCGCATGACCGAACTCGATCAAACCGAGATCGCCATCAGCGCCTGAACCAAAAATATAGTGTCGACTTTTCGGTTAACCCATTGATATCACCGAATCCGACTCTTGATTCTACGCAAGTTGGGCCAAATCATGAGGCAAGAGAGATATCCATTCTCCGAGGAAAGAGGGATTCGTTCGGCGGCCAGTCGCCGCTACCGAGGGGCCTCGTGGATCAGGGAAAGAAAAGATAGGTGCTAGGCGGTTACGCCCTTGCACGGCGCCGCATCGACGTCCACTGAATCATGCCCCATTCTGGCGCGCGACATTAGGAGAACCTCAAACGGATCGCCCGGCGGCAGCATTCGGCTGCCCTTTCTCGCTCTTCGCGATGCCAAGACCCAGGCATTCGCGAGCATCGTCTGTGCTTGCGAGCCGCCCGCCCAAGCTTTCGACAATCGCCCGAGCCTTTTCCACCAATACACGATTGCCGCTGGCGAGACGGCTTTTGTCGACAAAGACGGTATCTTCCATGCCGATGCGGATCTGGCCTCCGAGCAGCATGGACTGGGCAAGCATCGGAAACGCTGCCCGTCCAACGCCGAACCCGGCCCAGACCGATCCTTCGGGAAGCATGTTGCGCAAGAAGAGCATGGATTCCGGGGCGGCGGGCATGCCGTATTTGACGCCAAGGACGAAGGAGAACATCGCTGGCCTCCGCAATACGCCCCTGGCGATCAGATCATTGGCGAGATGCAGGTCGCCACTGTCGAATATCTCGATCTCGGGTTTCACTCCGGCCGCATAGATAATTTCGGCCATCTTCGACACATTTGCCGGCGTGTTGATCACCACCTCGCGGCCGAAGGTCATGGTGTTGAGGTCGAGGGTTGCTATATCCGGCTTGATGCGAGCGATATGCTCGACGCGCAGCTCCGGACGCAAGAGATTGGTGCGCGGACCGGCGATCTTCGGGTCCTCTTCGCTTGGCTGAAAACGCCCGCCCGGCCCGGTCGTAAGATTAATGATCAATCCGTCGTTCTGCGCGCGGATTAATCGGACGACCTCGTCGTAGAGAGCGATCTTCATGGAGGGAGCGCCCGTCCGTGGGTCACGCACATGGATATGGACGATAGCGGCTCCTGCTTCGGCGGCTTCGAGACAGTCGCGGGCGATCTCTTCCGGCGTAATCGGCAGGTGCGGATTTTGCTCAGGCTTGGTAAGGTTGCCGGTAACGGCGCAGGTGAGAATAACCGAATTGGACATATGGCGATTTCCCTTCAGCTCTTTGCTGTTCAATCGCTGCGGGCGAAGTGGGCGACGGCGTCCTCGTCAAGAGTGACGCCCAGACCGGGTCCCTCGGGAATACAGACACAGAAGTTCTGGTAAGTCAGGCGTTCCTTCGTGAGACCGCCCTTCAGGATAAGAGGGCCGAAGCTTTCGCAGCCCCAGGCGAGGTCCGGCAGTGTGGCAAAGACCTGCAGATGGGCCGCCGTGCCGACGCTGCTTTCGAGAAGACATCCGCCATAGAGCCCGAGGCCAGCCGCGCGCGCGATCGCGGCGACGTCGCGCAGGGCGGTGAGGCAGCCATGTTTCACCAGCTTGAGCGACACCACGTCGGCCGCAGCTTGTCGCGCGACCGCGAACATGTCGTGGATCGAAAAGACTGACTCGTCCGCCATGATCGGGATGGCGTGGCGCGCGGCGAGCCGGGTCATGCCGGCCAAGTTCCAATGCGGCAGGGGTTGCTCGACGCTGCCGACGCCGATTTCGGCAAGCGCTGGCAACCAGCGATCGGCCATTGCCTCATCCCAGGCTTGGTTGACATCGACGACCTTGAGCGTGCCGTGCCCCTCGATCGCTGAAGCGATCTTCGTCAAACGTTTGATGTCCTCGGCCGGGTCGTTAACGCCGATCTTCACCTTGAAGGTGTTGTGCAGGCGCTTTTCGATCTTTTCCTTCGCCTCGTCGATCTCCTGCTCGGCGTCGCCCGAGGCAAGCGCCCAGAGAACCGGGATGCGAGCGCGGACGGCACCACCGAGGAGCGTATGGACCGGCAGGCCGCGCGTCTTGCCGACGGCATCGAAGAGCGCGGTTTGTAGGGCCGACTTGGCCGACGCGTTGCGCTTGGCGGCTCGGTCCATGAGAATCGCGGCCTCCTCGAAACGATCGGCGGGGCGCCCGACGAGCGCCGGTGCAAGATAACCGTCGATCACGGCCTTGATGGTCTCGACCGATTCCTCGCTCCAACGCGGTCCACCCAACGTTGCCGCCTCGCCGATTCCCTCCACGCCATTTCCGATCCCAACGCGAACCAGGATGTGGCTCTGGTGCGTCACCGACAGGGAAGAAAGCTTGTGCTCACGCACGGTCGGGATATCGACGATCTGCGTGCGGATCGATCGGACGGTCAAATCGGCTGCCGCGGGGTGGTCCGGGGCGGTGGACTGCAGACCAGATATGTCGGTTGCGCTGTTCACAGTCATCTTCCATGTGTTGGCCCGTCTCGCATCGGATGTACGAGCAGGCCTTCTTTGCCTTCAGACAGCCTTCACGGCGGTCCCATCATCGGCCTTGAGAACCACATTGTGCTCGACTAGGTACTCGGCACCCGAGTTATCTCGGGCGGGTTTGAAGTCGACGATCAACGATCCCTTCACGGCGAAGACGGCGTCGCTCTCCAGATAGGTATCCTGGCGGTCATAGAGCTGAGAGATCAGCTTCTTGTAACCGGGCGCTACCACGACCATGTGGATGTGCGCCGGGCGATACGGGTGCCGTCCCATAATCTGCAGGAGGTCGCCGGCGGGACCGTCATAAGGGATGGGATAACTGACCGGGCGCACGGCCATGATGTCGTAGTCGCCGTTATCGTCTGTCTTGAAGCGGCCACGCAGGTTCATGTCCGGCTGATTGGGATCTTGTTGTTCGTAAAACCCGTCGGGACCGGTCTCCCAGACATCTATGATCGCGCCTGCGACCGGCTCGCCTTTGGCGTTGGTGATCCGGCCGCGGAGCGAGACCGCCGGCCCATCTTTTGTATTCCTCTGGGCGATCGAGGCGCCGGCCGGCAGAACCGGCGCGCCCTCGCGGAAAAAGGGACCAAGAACGGCTGATTCTGTTTCGTTGCCGTGGGCGTTGTGGCTTATGGCATCGGCGAGCGATTCGAGCCCGAGTATGTCCGAGATCAGGATGAACTCGTTTCGCTTCTCGTCGGTCATCTTTCCGGCTCGACTTAAGAAGTCGATGCCGATCAGCCATTCCTCGTGCGTCAGGCGCACATCGCGGGCGAAGTCATGCAGGTGCTGGATTAGGTTCGTCAAAACTTCCTTGGTCCGTGGCGCCATGTCGGGCGACATCGCGGCGATGACCAAGTCGGTGATGTTATCGATGGTTACGGACTTCATGGCTAGATCCTCCTGAAAATTTGTGTTTAAGGAGCCTGGAATCGCACAAAGGTCGGCGTGCGGATGCGGTCCCTTTCAGACAGGCCGTTATGCGCGTCGCGGTCGTCATCGGACAGAGCTGCGCCAAGCGCAGAGCCGAACCAACATATGGCTGCGCGGGCCGAGGCGAGCGGACCGAGAAAGCGCAGAAACCCGTGGATGACGCCGGGCCAAGACCGCAGGGTCACCTCGACGCCGCCTTTCGCAAGACGCGCAACGAAAGCCAGAGCTTCGTCGCGCAAAGGATCGCATTCGGCCGCCAGAATCGTGGTGGCCGGCAGAGCTGATACATCGACCGCCAGGCCAGGCGATATGTCGGGATGTGTCCGATCCCGCGTTTGATCTCCGATATAGAGATCCCAGTACCGCGTCATGGAAGCGGCGGTCAGGTAATTACCTTCCGCGAACGCGTGATACGACGCAGTGTTCATGCGCGCATCGAGGATCGGATAAATAAGGGCAAGGTGCGCCACCGGTGGCAGACCGTCGTCCTGACCAAGGTCAAGCGCGGCGGCAGCGGCAAGGTTCGCGCCGGCGCTGTCGCCGGCTATCGCCACCTGGGCCGGATCGCCGCCGAACGCCACCGCATTGCGCCGGATCCAATTGATGGCGGCGCGGCAGGCCATAAGTGACTCGGGAAACGGATGCTCCGGGGCCAGCGGGTAGTCCACGCTGATGACGACCGCCTTCGAATGATGGGCGAGGGCGCGGCACAGGGGATCGTAAGCGTCTGGCGTTCCGGAAATCCAGCCGCCGCCATGCAGATAGACGACGATCGGTTGGTCGGCGTCGTGTCGCGGTCGATAAATACGGATGTTGAGCGGGTTGGCGTTGTCGAGAGGTAACTTGCGATCGTCTACTCGCGCCAAGGGGATGGGATCGCCGCCCAAGAGCGCGCCAAGACGCACATTGCCGGCACGGGCCCCCGCAACAGTAAAGGCCGCGCCACTAGGAGGCGTCAGGTGTGACGTGAGCAATTTTTTTACTTCGGGAAGAAGCACCGCGGGCATCCCTTTTAACGCGTTATTGCGGAAGGGTGCCGTGCCAAGGGGGTCACCCGGATGTCCATGTATGGGAACAGGGGCAGCGACGAGAGAAGACCATGCAATTCGTCATGGCTTTCGACGTCGAATACGCTGATGTTGGCGTAGCGCCCCACGATGCGCCAAAGATGAACCCATTTGCCCTTTTCCTGGAGACTAACGGCATAGGCCTTTTCGTCCGCCTTGATCTTCTCGGTAGTTTCCGAGGGCATATTCGCCGGCAGACGTACCTCCATCTCGACGCAATACAGCATGGAGATCTCCTCGACTTCAGTGCACGGGCCTAGTCTCGGACAACTTCACCATTGACGGCTTCAACCCGTATGCACCATCGCCGAGCAAGGCTTGCACGATGAGCGCTACCGCCCAGAACGCGGGAAACTCCCAGCCGCCATTCGTATTCGAAAACAGCCAGCCGCTCGGGCCGTGCACAAAGAAAATTGCGCCAAGCAAGATTGGCGTCAGCGCCAGCGATACCCAGCGGGTCATCAGACCAAGGATGAGGGCGACGCCGCCGACTACTTCGGCAAACATCGTCAGATAGGCAAGCACCGGCGGAAGCCCAAGAGATTGGAAAAATCCGGCGGCGCCAGCGGGCGTGAAGACGAATATCTTCAGCGCTGCGTGCGCCAGAAATAGCAGACCGAGCGACACGCGAAGCAATAACGCGGCATATGGAGCGGTCTTATCGTAGATCATGGG